>NZ_JAKJJW010000037.1:0-35352 GCF_025669985.1 Brachybacterium atlanticum
GCAGACCGCCGCCCGGGAGGCCGCAGGGCTCGCCGCCCGCAGCGCCGGCGTGGCCCAGCGCGCCGGCTCTGCGCGCGAGGCGCTCGCCGCCGCCTCCGAGCAGGTCCGTGCCGTCGGCGAGGACGCCGGGGTCGTGGTGCGCGTCGCCGACCTCGCCACCGGCCGCTCCGCCGACGGCGAGCGGGTGCAGCTGTCGACCTACGTGCTCATGTGGCGGCTGGACGCCGTGATCGACGCGGCCAACGCCCGCCTCGCCCTGTTCTCCGGCTCCGAGCTCGAGCTGCAGCGCGACCGCGGCGCCCGCGGCGCGCGGAAGACCGGACTGGACCTGCTGGTCCTCGACCGCCGCACCGACCAGGTGCGCGTGCCCGAGACCCTCTCCGGCGGAGAGACCTTCTTCGTCTCCCTCGCGCTCGCCCTGGGCCTCGCCGACATCGTCATGGGGGAGGCCGGCGGGGTCCAGATGGAGACCCTCTTCATCGACGAGGGCTTCGGCTCCCTGGACCCCGAGACGCTCGAGACCGTGGTGCGGGAGATCGGGCGGCTCGCCGAGAGCGGTCGCACCGTCGGGATCGTCAGCCACGTCGGCGACATGAAGTCCCAGATCGCCGAGCAGATCCACGTGCGCCGCGGCGCCGACTCCCGCTCGACCCTGACGGTCACGGCCTGAGGCCTCCCCGGGCGGGGCGAGGGCTCTTCAGCACCGTCAGGTCTGCGACCCTCGTGCTGCTGGTGGACCTGCTCCGAGGCGAGGCGCTCAGCGCGGCGCCGGGAGCACCGCGTCGACCACGGCGCGCAGGCGCTCCGGATCGAGCGGCGCCGCGCCCAGAGTCGCCAGCGACAGATAGCCGGTGATTAGGTCGGCGACCACCTCGGGCGGCGCCGGCGGCACCGGCTCGCCGACCGCGACGGCCCGCTCCAGCCGTGCGACCACCACCGCGCCCGCCGGGTGGGCGCACCGTCATCGTGACCGGCGCCGCCTCCGGCATCGGGCGCGCCACCGCCCGACGGATCCTCGACGAGGGCGGCCGCGTCGTCGCCGTCGACCTCGCCGAGGAGGGCCTCTCGAGCCTCGCCGCGGAGGCCGGGGACGGAGCCGTCATCCCCGTCGTCGCCGACATCACCCGCGGCGAGGACGTCGCCCGGATCGTCGAGGCGGCGGGGGAGCGGATCGACGGCCTCGCCAACATCGCCTGGATTATGGACGGGATGGTGCCCTGGCACGAGATCGAGGACTCGCTCTGGGAGAAGATCATGGCCGTCAACGTCACCGGCACCTTCGCCCTCACCCGCGCCGTGCTCCCGGCGATGCTGGAGGCCGGCCGCGGCGCGATCGTGAACATCACCTCCGAGGCGGGGCTGCGCGGCAGCGCCGCCGGCACCGCCTACACCGCGAGCAAGCACGCCGTCATCGGCCTGACCCGCTCGACGGCCGTGCTCTACGCCCCCAAGGGGATCCGCACCGACGCCGTCGCTCCCGGCCCCACCGCCACCGGCATCGAGGGCGGGATCCGCTCCGACTTCGCCGCCGAGCGCCTGGGCCCCTTCTTCGGCCTCATCCCACCGGTCGCGACCGCGGAGACCCTCGCGAGCTCGATCACCTGGCTGCTCAGCGACGACGCCGAGAACATCAACGGCCAGGTCCTCGCCTCCGACGGGGGCTGGTCCGCTCAGTGACCTCCGGGTCCTCCTCGCCCCCGTGCCACAGTTCCCGCCAGTGCTCCCAGGGGTTCGCGGACTCGGCGTGCTCGTGAACGAACAGCGGCACCCTCCAGCGGGTCAGCAGCGGGGCGAGGAGGACCCCCACCAGGGCGCCGAGCGTGTTCGCCAGCAGGTCCTCGATGTCCGCGATCCGCACCCCGCAGGGGTAGATCCCGAACGCGCCGGTGTACTGGGTGAGCTCGATCAGCGCCGAGAGCAGCATGCCGGTGGCGACCGACGCCGTCGCATCCAGTCGGAGCACCCCGCGCAGGATCAGCCCCAGCGGCACGAACAGCGCCGTGTTCAGCGCCGCCTGCACCAGCGCGAAGCCCGTCCTCGCCGTGAGCGTGTGGAAGGGGTCCAGGCGCAGCACGCCGCCGGCGCGGGAGCGGCAGGTCTGCGCCACGTCGTAGGCCGGGGCGATCGTGAGCCCCGCGAGCGTCATCGTGTACACGCAGATCACGGCGATGCCGAGCAGCCGCTGCGGCTGCACCCGGCCGAAGCGCCGGCGCTGCAGCCAGCAGGCGGGCAGGAGGATCACGGCGAACACGCCGAGCCCTCCGACCACCCCCACCACGCCCAGGCTCGCCAGCTCGCTCACGGGCGGAACGGTACACACCCCGCCCGCACTACCATCGTGAGGATCACCCCGCCCCTGTCAGGAGACCGCCATGACGACGAGCCCCCGCCCCTTCGCCGCCCAGGCCCCCGCGGCCGGATCGAGGATCCTCGGCACCGGCCACCACCGGCCCGACCGTGTGATGACCAATGCCGACCTCGAGAAGCTCGTCGAGACCAGCGACGAGTGGATCCGCCAGCGCACCGGCATCGAGGAGCGTCGCATCGCGGCCGACGGGGTCGACGTCGGCGACCTCGCCGCGATCGCCGGACGCAACGCGCTCGCCGACGCGCGCGTGGACCCCTCCGAGATCACGCAGGTCATCGTCGCGACCTGCTCCAACCACGAGCGCTCCCCGAGCGCCGCGGGCCGCGTCGCCCAGCAGCTCGGCATCCCCGCCCCGGCCGCCTTCGACGTGGGCGCGGCCTGCTCCGGCTTCGAGCACGCCCTCGCCGTCGCCGACATGTCGATCCGCACCGGCGCCTCGACCACCACCCTCGTGATCGGTGCGGAGAAGCTCTCCGCCGTCACCGACTACACCGACCGCACCACCTGCATCCTCACGGCCGACGGGGCGGGCGCGATGGTGCTGACCGCGAGCGAGGAGCCGGGCATCGCGCCGGTCGTGTGGGGCACCGTCCCCGAGCTCGCCGACGCCGTCACCATCAACGGCGAGGGCCCCGCCTTCGCCCAGCAGGGACGGCAGGTGCTCGGCTGGGCGCTGCGCGAGGCGCCGAAGATCTCGAAGCAGATCGTCGAGGCCGCGGGCCTGACCATGGAGGACATCGACGTGTTCGTCCCCCACCAGGCGAACATGCGCATGATCGAGCCGCTCGCCGCCGCGCTCGGCCTGCGCGAGGACGCGATCGTCGCCGACGACATCATCACCTCCGGCAACACCTCCGCCGCGACGATCCCGCTGGCGATCTCGCGGATGCGCGAGGCCGGGCGGATCCCCGCCGGCGCGACCGCGCTGCTGGTCGGCTTCGGCGGCGGCTTCTCCTGGGCCGGCCAGGTGGTGCGCCTGCCCTGACGCCGGGCTGCCGATAGGATCGACGAGGCCCCATCCGCTCCCGCGCCCCGGAGGACCTCGTGGTCGATTCCCTGACCGTCCAGATCATCGTCACGGTCCTCGCCGGACTCGCCTACGCCGTCGGCCTCACCGGCATCATCGTGCCGATCCTGCCCGGCACCATCACGATCGTCATCGCGACCCTGGTCTGGGCGATCGTGGTCGGCGGCTGGCCCGCCTGGGTCGCCTTCGGGATCGTGCTCCTGCTCGGCGCGGCCGGCATGACCGCCAGCTACGTCCTCACCGGCCGCCGCCTCCACGCTGCCGAGGTGCCGATGTGGCCGGTCTACGTGGCGATCGCCGCGGCGGTCGTCGGCTTCTTCGTCATCCCCTTCCTCGGGCTCCCGATCGGGTTCCTCGCCGGCCTGTACGTCGCCGAGTCGCTGCGGCTGAGGGACTGGAGGAAGGGCCTGGACAACACATGGATCGCGCTGAAGGCCCTCGGCACCGGGATCCTCATCGAGTTCTCCCTGGCGGTGCTGTCCACGTTCACCTTCGCGATCGCGGTCATCGTGCACTTCGTCACCGCATGACCACCTCGCAGCACCCCGCCGTCCTCGTCCCCGGGCTCAAGCGCCTGCTGAAGGGCTCCTGGGAGCAGAAGCGCTGGTTCGTCCTCGCCGTGCTCGGCGCGACCGCCTTCGCGCTGCTCCAGATCGCGACCTCCTCGATCATCGGCTGGGTCACCGAGCACGTCGTCGTCCCCTCCTTCGCCAGCGGCGAGGTCGCCCCCGCGCTCGTCCTCGGCGGGGGAGCGGCGATCCTCGGCATCGCTGTCGCCCGCGCCGTGACCGTCATGGCGCGGCGCGTCTTCGCCGCCGCCGCCCAGTTCGACCTCTTCCGCCTCTACCGCGAGCGGATCGTCCAGGTCTACGCGAAGGTGCCGCTGCTGTGGCACCGCCGCCAGGCCACCGGCACCCTGCTCAGCTCCGTCTACTCCGACGTCGAGGCGACCTTCTTCGCGATGGCGCCCTTCCCCTTCGCGCTGTCCACCCTGGTGATGCTGGCCTACGCGACCGTGGTCGTCGCCCGCATCGACCCGGTGATCCTGCTGGTCATGCTCGCGCTGATCGTGCTCCTGATCGTCCTCAACGTGCTCCTGCAGCGCTTCGCGACCCCGATCGCGATGCGCTCCCAGCAGCTGCGCGCCGAGGTCGCCGAGATCGCCCACGAGTCCTTCGACGGCGCGAACGTCGTGAAGTCCCTGGGCCGCGAGGACGTCGAGGAGAAGCGCTTCACCCGCGCCGCCGACGACCTGCGCGAGACAGGGATCCGCTTCGGATACATCCGCGGCTGGTTCGACCCCGCCATCGACGCCCTCCCGAACCTCGGCATCCTCGCCGTCGCCGTGCTCGGCGCCTGGCGGATCGGGGAGGGGCACCTCAGCACCGGCCAGCTCGTCGAGGTCGCCTACCTGTTCACGCTGATGTCCCTGCCGATCCGGTCGTTCGGCTGGGTGCTCGGGGACCTCTCGCGCACCGTCGTCGGCGGCGGCCGCGTGCAGCAGATCCTCGACGTCGAGGAGGAGCGCACCTACGGCGACCGTGCCCTGCCGGACGGGCCCGGCGTGCTCGAGATCGATCGCGTCTCCTTCGTCTACCGCGACGACCCCGCCGCCGTGATCCTCGGCCGCGGCGTCCGCGAGGAGCAGCTCGCCGTGCGCGAGGGGCATGCCCTGACCGACGTGTCCCTGCGCGCCGACCCGACGGCCGGGACCCGGGTGCTGGCCGTCGTCGGCGCGACCGGCTCCGGGAAGTCCACCCTCGCACTGCTCGCCGCGGGCCTGGTCCCGCCGAGCAGCGGCACGATCAGCCTCGACGGCGCCCGCCTCGAGAGCCTCACCGCCGAGGCCCTCACCGCCGACGTCGCCCTCGTGCTGCAGCAGGCCTTCGTCATGGACGCGACCGTGCGCCAGAACGTCACCCTCGGCGAGGACATCGACGACAAGACCGTGCGCTGGGCGTTGCGCATCGCCCAGGCCGAGGCCTTCGTCGACGCGCTGCCGGACGGGCTCGACACCGAGCTCGGGGAGCGCGGCGGCTCCCTCTCCGGCGGGCAGCGCCAGCGCATCGCGCTCGCCCGGGCGCTGGCCCGTCGGCCCCGCCTGCTGATCCTCGACGACGCCACCAGCGCCTGCGACCCCAGCGTCGAGCTCGCCATCCTCGACGGGATCCGCCGCGAGATGACCGAGTCGACGCTGCTGCTGATCGCCTACCGCAAGTCCACGATCTCGCTCGCCGACCAGGTCGTGTTCCTCGACCACGGCCGCGTCGCCGACGTCGGCCCCCACGAGGAGCTGCGGGCGCGCAGCGCCGGCTACCGCGCACTGGTGGACGCCTACGACGAGGCCGCGATCTCCCACAGCCTGCTCGAGGCGTCGAAGCCCCCGCCCAGCGACGCCCCCGAGGAGGAGCCCGACCCCGTCACCGGCGCGATCGAGATCCACGGCGCGACACGCCACCGCCACGAGGAGTCGGTCGCTGACGAGGGCGAGTGCGAGCCGCCCGCGCGCACCGGCGGACTCCCCGCCGTCGACGCCGACCAGGAGGCCGGGCGATGACCGCCGCACCCGCAGCCCGCACCTCGTCCGAGCTCGGCGGGGAGGCCGCCCCCGACGAGGGCGCGATCGCGACGATCCGCCGCGGCCTGGCGCTGACCCCCGAGCTGCTGCGCGGACTGTGGATCACCCTGCTGCTGGCCGTGGTCGCGACCGCCGGCAAGGTGGTCGTGCCCATCGCCGTCCAGGCCATCCTCGACCGTGGCATCATCGCGCCCGAGACCCCCGACGTCGCCTTCGTCGCCGGCGCCGCGGGACTCGCCGCCCTCATCCTGCTCGCCACCGCGACCTGCAACGTGCTCATGAACCGGCGCCTGTTCCGCCTGGCCGAGACCTCGCTGGCGACCCTGCGCAAGCGCGCCTTCCGCCACATCCACGACCTGTCCCTGCTCACCCAGGGCACCGAGCAGCGCGGCGCCCTCGTCTCCCGCGTGACCAGCGACGTCGACACCGTCAGCCAGTTCATGAGCTTCGGCGGGATCATGCTGGTGGTGATGAGCTTCCAGCTCGTCCTCGCCACCGCCGTGATGGTCCTCTACTCCTGGCCGCTCGCCCTCGTGGTGTGGCTGTGCTACCTCCCGATCCTCGTGATCATGGGCTCCCTGCAGAAGCGGATCCGCGCCCGCTACCAGGTGGTGCGCACGAAGGTCGGCGAGATGCTCGGCACGGTCTCCGAGTCCCTCGTCGGCTCCGCGACCGTGCGCGCCTACGGCACGGAGGAGCGCACCCGCCAGGCCCAGGTCCGCCGGATCGGCGCGGTGCGCGACGCCCAGTTCGCGGTGCTGCGCCCCCAGTCCGCGTCCTTCTTCCTCTCGGAGACGGCCGATGGGCTCGCGACCGCCGTCGTGGTGGTGGTCGGGGTGGTGCTCGGCACCGGCGCGCTCGGGATCGACCTGCCCGGCGCCGACCTCACCGCCGGCGGCGTGGTCGCCTTCGTCTTCCTCGTCTCCCTGTTCAGCCAGCCCGTCCGCATGGGCATCGAGATGCTGTCGGAGGCGCAGAACGCGGTGGCCGGCTGGCGGCGCGTGCTCGGCGTGCTCGACACCCCGGCCGACGTCGCCGACCCCGGCGGCGCCATCGACCCCCGCACCGGCCGGCGCGACGAGCCCGTGCCCGGCGCGAGGCCGCTGCCGGACGGGCTGCTCGACATCGAGATCCGCGACCTGCGCTACCGCTACCCGACCGGCCCCGAGGTCATCCACGGCCTGGACGTCACGATCCCCGCCCGCTCCCGCATCGCGATCGTGGGGGAGACCGGCAGCGGCAAGACCACCTTCGCCAAGCTGCTCACCCGCATGATGGACCCCGCCTCCGGCACCATCGAGGTGGGCGGGGTGCCGCTGCACCTGGTGCCCTACGACTCGCTGCGCTCCCGCGTGATCATGGTGCCGCAGGAGGGCTTCCTCTTCGACACCACCGTCGCCGGGAACCTGCTCTACGGGCGTCCCGACGCGAGCGAGGCGCAGATGCGGCAGGCGCTGGACGAGCTGGGGCTCGGCACCTGGGCCGAGGAGCTGCCCGAGGGGCTGGAGACCCCCGTCGGCCAGCGCGGCGAGTCCCTCAGCGCGGGGGAGCGGCAGCTCGTCGCACTCGCCCGCGCCTATCTCGCCGACCCCGACATCATCGTCCTGGACGAGGCGACCAGCGCCGTCGACCCCGCCGCCGACGTGCGCCTGCAGCAGGCGATCGACGGCCTCGCCCGCGGACGCACCACGATCACCATCGCCCACCGGCTCTCCACCGCCGAGCGCGCCGACCGGATCATGGTGCTGGACCACGGCGACCTCGTCGAGCACGGCACCCACGCCGAGCTTGTCGACCTCGAGGGCGGGATCTACGCCGGGCTGCACCGGTCCTGGGTCGCGCACCGGTCCGAGCGGTGAGCCGATGACCGACCCGCGGCATCCGCCGATCCCGCCGATCTCCGCCCGCGACGAGCCGCGGTTCCGGGACGGTGCCCGCAAGCAGGCGCTCGCCGGGGCGTTCGCGGGGCAGGGGGAGGACTACGACCGGCTGCGGCCGGGGTACCCGGACGCGGCGCTGGACGCGATGCTCGCGCCGCTGATCGGCTCCGCGCCGCCCACCGAGGCTGCGCCGCCGCTGCGGGCCGTCGATCTCGGGGCGGGGACGGGGAAGCTGTCGTGGGCGCTCGTGGAGCGCGGGATGGAGGTGACGGCGGTGGACACGAGCGAGGCGATGCTCGCCGCATCTCGGGCACGCGGCCCGGCCGCTCCCGCCGACGCCGCGACTGCGGACCGCGCTCCGGCGGGGACGTTCACCACCCGCATCGCTCCCGCCGAGGCGACCGGGCTGCCCGCGGCGTCGGCGGAGCTGGTCACCGTCGCCCAGGCGTGGCACTGGTTCGACGCGGAGGCGGCGTCGGCCGAGGTGCTGCGGCTGCTCGCGCCCGGGGGAGTGCTCGCCCTGGTGTGGAACATGCTCGACGTGACGATCCCCTGGGTGCACCGGCTGTCCCGGATCATGCACGCCGGCGACATCCATCGCGAGGACTTCGACCCCACCGTTGGCCCCGGGCTCGAGCTCACCGAGCGCCGCGCCCTCACCTGGGAGGACCCGATGCCCACCCAGGACGTCATCGACCTCGCCCGCACCCGCAGCTACGTGATCACCGCCCCCGAGGAGCGGCGGCAGAAGGTGCTCGCGAACCTCGACTGGTACCTCCACGACCACCTCGGCCACGTGCGCGGCGCCACCGTCCGCGTGCCCTACCGCACCGACCTGTTCCTGTACCGGGCCGCCTGAGCGGACGCCCCGCGAGGTGACCGGGAGGTATCCGGTCTCAGCTGTCATCACGGCGCCGGATTCCGACAGCTGAGAAGGGATGGACGCCGGTCGGAGCGGGTCGCCGCCCGCTGTGCTCAGACTCCTGCGCTGTGTGAGCCGCGGAGGCCCGTGCCCAGCGCAGCGCGCACCAGGTCGACGGCCGGGGCGCACTCCTGCACGATGTCATCGGAGTGCAGGCGGACCTCCGTCCACCCCGCGGCCTGTACCCGTCGAGCACGACGGATGTCGCGGCTGACCTGGCCGGGTGTGCTGTGAGTGCGGCCGTCGTACTCGGCGCAGACCCTGTGCGCGGGCCATTGGAAGTCCGGCTCGTGCAGCTGCCTGCCGTCAGGCCCGATCAGAGGCGTGTTCAAGAGGGGGTCCGGGAGCCCGGCACGGGCGAAGGCGAGCCGGAGCATGGTCTCGCGCGGCGAGTCCGCCCCGACGCGCACCGCCCGGAGAGCGGCTCGGAGCGTCGCCGCGTGCCTGCCCGTGCACTGCTCGCGCAGGTCCTCGAGAGTGCACCACGGCGCGGTGCGTCCGTGCTCCAGCTCGGGGCGCGGGCGGCGCACGAGGTGGTCCCCGATCGCGATGAGCCAGAACTCCGAGAGGTCCGGGGCGAGATCGCGCCAGGTCCGGGCCCGGGTGGTGAGACGGACCGGGGCCTCGAGCACGGTGGACCCGTCCTCCAGCGGGTCCACCGCGAAGCGTGCCTCGCGCACCTGGTCGGGTGGCAGCACGAACTGGTGCCAGCGGACGACGGGGTCCGAGCTGACACGGCCCTGCGGGAGCGAGATGTGGACCCTGGGCCGGGGCAGCGAGCGCTCCAGGTGCTCGGGCAGCGGCATCCCCTGCATCCGTGCGGCCGTCAGCCCCACGGCGACCGCCTCGGGATCCGAGCGGCAGTACGCCGAGACGATCTCGGTCTCGCCTGCGGTGCGGCCGCCGCGGACCAGCAGCCCGGGACGGGGCCGGGCGAGGTCCGGCGCACGGAGCCGCCCCGGACTCACGCCGGCACGGAGCGCCTCGGCACGCATCAGCACCGGCCAGGGGAGCGAGGCCGGGAACGGGGCGGGCGCACGGGACACCTCCACAGCGTGCCCGAGCTCGAGGGACGTCCAGCGGGACATCCACAGCATCGAGGCGGGTTGGCAATGGGGAGGAGAGATCGAGCCGGGAGCAGGGGCGGAGCGAGAACTGCCGGCCGAGGTCCCCACGCGCACCGCCACCCGCTGAGGCACCTCCCCGCCGCGTCCTCTACCGTGGAGTCCGTGAAACGCCCCGTCCAACGCCTCGTCGTCGTCGCCCTCGCGATCGTGCTCCTGGTCCCCGTCGGCGCGATCGGGATCTCGCAGCTGCTGAACCCAGGCGGTCAGGAGGAGCAGGCGAGCGAGAGCGCCGGCGATCCCGGGAACCCGGAGAACCGGCCGACGGCCGACCCCGCCGAGCAGCCGCCTCGCCCGGACCTGCCGCGCCCGGAGGAGCCCGCGGAGCTCACCGAGCAGAGCGAGGCCGGGGCCCAGGCGACCCTGACCTACCTGCTCGGCTCCTACGACTACATGATGAGCAGCGGCGACATCTCCGTCTGGGAGGACAAGGTCGACCCGAACTGCCAGGTGTGCACCACCTTCCTGCAGAACGCCGAGCAGCTCGCCGCCCAGGACGGCTATCTCACCGGCGGCGCCTTCGAGGTGCACTCCACCAGCTTCGCCGGCACCGGGGAGCCGCCCGCGACGGGAACCGTCACCGCGCAGTTCACGCAGGAGGCCTCGATCCTCGTCGACGACCCGAGCCTGCAGGCCAACGCCCTCGACGAGGTGACCGGCCAGCTGATCGCCACGATGGCCTGGGACGGGGAGCGCTGGCGCGTGACCGACATGTCCATCGCCCCGCCCGAGGGCGCTGCCTCCGACGCGGGCGGCGCCGCGGGCTGACCCCACCCGACGCTCGTCGGCGCCGCCCTGCGCACGCCTGTCGTGCCCGGTGCCGCCCCCCGAGCCTGGTGACCGGCACGTATCCAGTCTCAGGTGTCGCTATTCAGCAGGATTCCGACACCTGAGACTGGATACCGGCGAGTAACTCTGGGTGTGGCTGTGGGCTGTGGGGTCCCTATGACGCGCACCCGACTCCGTCCTGCGCGGAACCGTCGATAGTCGGATGCCCCTGTCAGGCGCCTGTGCCTATGCTTCCGGGGCCGACCGGATGCTGCCCCGCCCGGACGGCCCTTCGGAAGGATTCTCGTGACCCTGCTGCGCCTCGTGCTCGGGGGCCTGAAGCCGTACGCGATCTGGGTGCTCCTCGTGGTGCTCTTCCAGATCGCCGGCGTGCTGGCCGCCCTCTACCTCCCCACCCTCAACGCCGACATCATCGACGACGGCGTCGCCAAGGCCGACGTCCCCGTGATCTGGGAGCTCGGCCGGATCATGCTGGTCATCTCGCTGGGGAACATCATCGCGCTCGTCGCGGCGAACTTCTTCGCCGCCCGCTCCGCGATGCGGGTCGGCAAGGACCTGCGCCAGGCGGTCTTCCGCCGCGTGAACTCCTTCTCCCCGCGCGAGCTCGCCGAGTTCGGCACCCCCTCCCTCATCACCCGCTCCACGAACGACGTGCAGCAGGTGCAGATGCTGATCTTCTTCTCCCTGAACATGCTGGTCCAGGCCCCCGTCACGGGTATCGGCGGGGTGATCCTCGCGCTGCGGGTCGAGCCGGGGATGGCCTGGCTGATCGCGGTGATGGTGCCGGTCATGCTCGTCGCCGTCGGCCTGCTCATCGCGCGTGCGGCGCCCCTGTTCAAGCAGATGCAGGGCAAGATCGACGACATCAACGGCGTGCTGCGCGAGCAGATCACCGGCATCCGCGTGCTGCGCGCCTTCGTGCGCGAGGACCGCGAGCGGGAGCGCTACGCCGTGGTCAACGGCGAGCTGACCGAGCTGAACCGTCGCATCGGCCTGCTGATGATCCTCATCAACCCGATCATCATGTTCATCCTGAACATGTCGAGCGTCCTCGTGCTGCTGGTCGCCGCGCCGCGCATCGACTCCGGCCAGATGGAGATCGGCTCGATCACCGCCTTCATCGCCTATCTCATGCAGATCCTCATCGCGGTGATGATGGCGACCTTCATGACGATGATGATCCCGCGCGCCATGGTCTCCGCCGAGCGCATCACCGAGGTGCTCGAGACCGAGACCAGCGTCCACCAGCGCACCGACGGGATCCGCGAGATCGAGGGCCCGATCGAGCTGACCTTCGAGGACGTCTCCTTCACCTATCCCGGCGCCGAGCGACCCGTGCTCCAGGACATCTCCTTCACCGCCCGTGCCGGGCAGACCGTCGCGATCATCGGCGGCACCGGCGCCGGCAAGACCACCCTGATCAACCTCGTCCCGCGCCTCATGGACGCGACCGAGGGACGCGTGCTGCTGAACGGGCGCGACGTGCGCGACCTCGACGCACGCGTGCTCTGGGACCGGGTCGGCCTCGTGCCGCAGCGGCCCTACCTGTTCTCCGGCACCGTCGCGACGAACCTCCGCTTCGGGAACCCGACCGCCGACGAGCAGGAGCTCTGGCACGCCCTCACCGTCGCCCAGGGCCGGGACTTCGTCGCCGCGATGCCCGAGCAGCTCGACTCCCCGATCGCGCAGGGCGGCACGAACGTCTCCGGCGGGCAGCGGCAGCGGCTCTGCATCGCGCGGGCGCTCGCCGCGAAGCCGTCGCTGTACCTCTTCGACGACTCCTTCAGCGCGCTGGACCTCGCCACCGACGCCCGGCTGCGCGCCGCGCTCGTGCCCGAGACCCGCGACGCGCTCCAGCTCGTGGTCGCCCAGCGCGTCTCCACCATCACCGGCGCCGATCTGATCCTCGTGCTCGACAACGGCCGGATCGTCGGGCAGGGCACCCATGCCGAGCTGCTGGAGAGCTCGGAGACGTACCGCGAGATCGTCCGCAGCCAGGGCGTCGAGGAGGAGGTGGCGTGATGAGCACCGAGGAGAGCACCCCCGCCGACGAGATCGCCGCGGAGAAGGACGCCGAGCGCGGACTGCGTCCGGGCCAGAGCGCGAAGAACTTCTGGCCCTCGACGAAGCGCCTGCTGCGCGAGATGGGCCCCGAGCGGGCGTACCTGATCGCCGCGATCCTCGTCGGCGTCGTCTCCGTGGGCTTCTCCGTGGTGGGGCCGAGGATCCTCGGCCGCGCCACCGACATCATCTTCACGGGCCTGATCTCGAAGGGGCTGCCCGCCGGCGCCGACCCCGACCAGGTCATCGAGGGGCTGCGCGCCCAGGGCCAGGAGCAGTTCGCGGACATGCTCTCGGGGATGACCCTCACCCCCGGCGAGGGCATCGACTTCGGCGCGCTGTACCAGACGCTCGGCCTGGCCGTCGGGCTCTTCGCCGTCTCCGCGCTGCTGATGTGGCTGCAGGGCGTGGCCCTGAACCGGATCCTGGTGCGGATGGTCTCCCGGCTGCGCCGCGACGTCGAGGAGAAGCTGCACCGCCTGCCGCTGAAGTACTTCGACCGCATGAAGCGCGGCGAGATCCTCTCCCGCGTCACCAACGACATCGACAACATCCAGAACACCCTGATGAACACCGTCACGGGGCTGGTGAACTCGATCCTCACCGTGCTCGGCGTGCTGGTGATGATGCTGATGATCTCCTGGCAGCTCTCGCTGATCGCGCTCGCCGTGATCCCCGTGGCGCTCGTGCTCACGGGCGTGGTCGGCTCCCGCGCGCAGAAGCTGTTCGCCCAGCAGTGGGACGCGACGGGCGTGGTGAACTCCGAGGTCGAGGAGGCCTACACCGGGCACGCCCTGGTGACCGTCTTCGGCCGCCGCGAGGAGGTCGCCGCCCGCTTCGAGGAGCGCAACGACCGCCTGTTCCGCGCCACCTTCGGCGCCCAGTTCGTCTCCTCCCTGATCATGCCGCTGATGATGTTCGTGGGGAACCTCAGCTATGTCGTCATCGCGATCGTGGGCGGGCTGCGGATCATCTCCGGCCAGCTCACCCTCGGCGACGTGCAGGCCTTCATCCAGTACTCCCGCCAGTTCACGCAGCCGCTCTCGCAGGTCGCCTCGATGGCGACGATGCTGCAGTCCGGCGTGGCCAGCGCCGAGCGGGTCTTCGAGCTGCTGGACGCCGAGGAGCAGGAGCCCGAGACCACCGACGCCACCGCCGCGGCCGGGATCCGCGAGGGGCGTGTCGAGTTCGAGCACGTCCGCTTCTCCTACAGCCCCGACCGCGAGCTGATCCGGGACCTGTCGCTCGTCGCCGACCCGGGCCACACCGTCGCGATCGTCGGGCCGACGGGGGCCGGGAAGACGACGCTGGTGAACCTCGTGATGCGGTTCTACGAGGTGGGCGGCGGACGGATCACGGTCGACGGGATCGACATCCGCGACCTCACCCGCGCCCAGCTGCGCGAGCGCACCGGGATGGTTCTCCAGGACACCTGGCTGTTCAAGGGCACCCTGCGCGAGAACATCCGCTACGGGCGGCTGGACGCGACCGACGACGAGGTGATCGAGGCCGCCGTCGCCACCCACGTCGACGACTTCGCCCGCCAGCTGCCGGACGGCTACGACACGATCGTGGACGACGACGGATCGACCCTCTCCGCCGGCGAGAAGCAGCTGGTCACCATCGCCCGCGCCTTCCTCGCCCGGCCCAGCCTGCTGATCCTGGACGAGGCGACCTCCAGCGTGGACACCCGCACCGAGGTGCTCGTGCAGAACGCGATGAACCGCCTGCGCGAGGGCCGCACCAGCTTCGTCATCGCCCACCGCCTCTCCACCATCCGCGACGCGGACCTGATCCTCGTGATGGAGGCGGGGGACATCGTCGAGCAGGGCTCCCACGAGGAGCTGCTCGCGGCCGGCGGCGCCTATGCGCGGCTGTACCGCTCCCAGTTCGAGGGCGCGGCGGTCGACCTCGACGCGGAGGAGCGCACGCAGGAGGACGCCGCCGACGCCGCCTCCGAGGCGGAGGCCGGGGAGGCGCCGACGACGACGGGCCCGATCTCGCTCGGTTGAGGAGCCTCCCGCCCGTTCCGACGGCCGCCGCCCCGTGGTGAGCCTTCCGACACCGAGTTGTGGTCATGCAGGGTTATGAATACTATTCATCGGTGACTTCCACCCGACTCCGTCGCCGCACCCTGCTGCGCGCCGCGCCCCTGGCCCTCGCCACGGGCGCGCTCACCCCGGTGCTGGCCTCCTGCACCCGCGCCTCCGAGCGCCTGGACGCCGAGTCGAACGCCGTGCCCGAGGTGGACCTCTCCGGCATCGAGGAGGTCCCCGAGATCTCCGCCCTCGTCCCCGCGGACATCCGCGCGCGCGGCGAGCTGGTCAACGGCGCCGCCCTGAACTACGCCCCCGGCGAGTTCGTCGGCTCGAGCGGGAGGGCGATCGGCTACGACATCGACATCCTCGCCGGGATCGGCGCCGTCCTCGGCCTCGCCACCCGCACCGAGGCGGCGGTGTTCGCGCAGATCATCCCCGCCGTCGGCTCCACCTACGACGTCGGCATGTCGAGCTTCACCGTCAACGAGGAGCGCCTGGCCACCGTGGACATGGTGTCCTACTTCCAGGCCGGCATCTCCTACGCCGTGAAGGCCGGGAACCCCTACGACATCCATCCCGACGACCTGTGCGGCAAGCGCGTCGCCCTGCAGGTCGGCACCTACCAGGAGGAGCTCTCCATCGAGCGCTCCCAGGAGTGCCGCGACCAGGGCCTCGGCGGCTACGACATGCTCGCCTACGCCTCGAACTCCGACGCCGCGACCAACGTCGCCGGCGGCAAGGGCGACATCCTCATGGCCGACTCCCCGGTCACCGCCTACGCCGTGGCCCGCTCCCGCGGGACCCTCGAGCCGATCGGCGAGATCGAGGAGTCGGCGCTGAACGGCATCGTCGTGGCCAAGGACCAGCCCGAGCTGGCCGAGGCGATCCGCGCCGCCGTGCAGCACCTCATCGACGACGGCCACATGGAGCGCATCCTCGCTGCATGGGGCAACGAAGCAGGAATGATCCCGACCGCGGAAGTGAACCCCCAGCCGTGACCACCACCCAGACCCCCGGCCCCGCCGGTCCCGCGACCGAGGGCGGCTTCACCCCGATCCGCGCGAAGGCCGCGCCGCGACCCGGCACCTGGATCTCCGCCGTGATCGTGGCCCTGCTGGCCGCGGGCCTCGTCGGCTTCCTCGTGACCAACCCCGTCCTCGAATGGGGCACCGTCGCGACCTATCTCCTCGACGTGAAGGTGGTCCAGGGCGTCGGCTGGACGCTGCTGCTGACCCTGCTGTCGATGATCCTCGGCACCGTCGTCGCGCTCACCGCCGCGATCATGCGCCGCTCCGAGAACCCCGTGCTGCGCGGCGTGAGCTGGGCGTACATCTTCGTCTTCCGCGGGATTCCGGTGTACACCCAGCTCGTGTTCTGGGGCCTGTTCACCGTGATCGTCCCCAAGATCGTGGTCGGGGTGCCGTTCGGACCCGAGCTGTGGAGCTTCTCCACCCGCGACCTGCTCACCGCCTTCTGGGCGGCCGTGATCGGGCTGGGCCTGAACGAGGGCGCCTATCTCGCCGAGATCATCCGCTCCGGCCTGAACTCCGTGGACAAGGGCCAGACCGAGGCGTCCAAGGCGCTCGGCATGGGCAATGGGACCATCCTGCGCCGCATCATCGTGCCGCAGGCCATGCGCGTGATCGTGCCGCCGCTCGGGAACGAGACCATCGGCATGCTGAAGACCACCTCGCTGGTGCTCGCGGTGCCCTTCACCCTCGACCTCACCTTCGCCACCAACGGAATCGCCAACAAGCTGTTCACCCCGATCCCGCTGCTGATCGTCGCGGCGCTGTGGTACCTCGCGATCACCTCGGTGCTGATGGTGGGCCAGCACTACCTCGAGCGGTACTTCGGCCGCGGCTTCGACGCCCGCACCCCCGCCCGGCCCGGCAGCGGCGGACGCTCCCGCCAGGCCGCCGTGAACAGCGCCGGCACGACCCCGCAGGACCCGCTCCCGGAGGTGGAGCTGTGATGAGCCAGAACGACGAGACCCCTGTCGTGATCCAGGTCGAGGGCGTCCACAAGACCTTCGGCGACCTCCACGTCCTCAAGGGCTGCGACCTCACCGTCCGCTCCGGCGAGGTGGCCGTGCTGGTGGGCCCCTCCGGCTCCGGCAAGTCCACGCTGCTGCGCTGCATCAACCAGCTCGAGGAGCCCACCGCGGGCCGCGTCCTGATCGACGGGGTCGTCCAGGGCTACCGCGCCGAGCCCCTGCCCGACGGGCGCTGGCAGAAGCTCCGTCCCGCCGAGATCGCCGCGCAGCGCTCCCGCATCGGCATGGTCTTCCAGCGCTTCCACCTCTTCCCGCACCTCACGGCGCTGGGCAATGTGATGGAGGCGCCCGTGCAGGTGCGCGGCCTGCCGAAGGCCGCCGCGGAGAAGAAGGCACGCGAGCTGCTGGAGCGGGTGGGGCTCGGCGACCGCGCCGACCACTACCCCTCCGAGCTCTCCGGCGGGCAGCAGCAGCGCGTCGCGATCGCCCGGGCGCTGGCCATGGACCCCGAGCTGATGCTCTTCGACGAGCCGACCAGCGCCCTGGATCCCGAACTGGTCTCCGAGGTGCTCACCGTGCTCAAGGACCTTGCGGCCGACGGGATGACCATGGTCGTGGTGACTCACGAGATGGGCTTCGCCCGCGAGGTCGCCGACCAGGTCGTGTTCATGGACGAGGGCCGGATCCTCGAGACCGGCACGGCCGAGCAGGTCATCGACCACCCCGAGTCCGAGCGCCTGAAGGGCTTCCTCGCCTCGGTGCTGTGACGGGCCGGGCCGCGACCTGCGCCGCCCGCCCCCGACGCCCCGGCCCGGCCCCCGGCCCCGGCGCCGCCGGCCCCCGGCGCCCCTGCCCGGGCCCCGGCCGTGACGTCCCCGCCCCGCTGGGCCGGCCGCGCGCATGAATCTGCGTCCTGTGCGTGACCTCAAGGCCATAGAGCGCGTGAGGTCACGCATGGGGCGCATTTGTGTGCGGCAGGGGAGCGGCGGCGACGGCCCGAGCTCCGAGGCGGCGCACTCCTGGGGCAGCACGACACGCCGCGCAGCGTCGCTGGGGATCAGCTCGCCAGCAGCTGCTCCACCTTCCGCCGGCCGAACGCTCCGACCTCGGCGATCGTCTCGAGCACCGCCTCCTGGGTGTCCTCCCAGTTCCGCCAGACCTGCTCATAGCTCAGCCGCAAGATCTGCAGTCCGTGCCGGCCCGTGCGCAGGTCCCGCCGACGGTCCTTCGCGAAGGCGTCGGGGCCGGAATGCCCCTCGCGCCCGTCGATCTCCATCAGGACCCCGCCGACGTAGAGGTCCACGTAGCCCGCACCGTCGACGAACACCTGCTGCTCGACCTGGAAGCCCCGTCGGCGCAGCCACCGGACCACACGCGTCTCGGACCCCGAATCGCTCGCCGTGGACAGCGAGCCGATGCGTGAGCGCACTGCCGCGGGAGCGTCATCGAGCAGCCTCTGCACCTCGGCCGGCACCATCAGTCGACGCGCCATCGCCGACTCGAGGAGGATCGCTGCCCGCTCCCCGCTCAGGCAACGCATCGCATGCTCGAGAGCGAGCGGCAGGGAGGCGACGGCATCCGGCTCGGTCCATGACCGGCTGCGTGAGGAATGGGTCAGCATCCTCCCCGGCGCGTCCGTGGAACCGTTCGGACGGTAGACGTGCAGCGTGTGGCGCTCCTCCTCGTCGCGGTACGGGGTCCACACGCCATGCAGCTCAGCGGCATCGATGCACGTGAGACGGTATCCGTGGCGCAGGGCGCGTCGGGCCCGCGGGACTGCGACCGCGTTCCCGTACCAGCCGCGTGCCACGCGTCGGAGCCGTCCAGAGCGCACGGACCGGATGAGCCGGGAGTCGGTGTATCCCATCGCCAGCAGCTCCCGGCGCGAGGCGAGGCCGAGCTCCTCCTGGGTGAGGTGCCGGGTGCCCTGCGGCGGGCCGACGGGGCGGGGCCAGGGCCAGGCCGACGCGGGGAGCACGAGATCGCTGGCGTGGTGCATGGCCCCGAGCGTGCCGTGCCCGGCGACCGGCTGCAGCAGGCTGGGCTCGGGTGTGGACAGGGCCGGCCTGGGGAGGAGAGGTGGGCCCGGGAAGGCTGCCGGGCTGGGGAGGAGGGACAACGCCGGGAAGGCTGCGATGGGGGGCGGGGGCGCACACAAATGCGTCCTGTGCGTGACCTCACTTGCCATAGGCGGCTGAGGTCACGCACAGGACGCAGAATTACGTGGGTGTGGGCGTGGTGCGAGCCTGTGCGATGCCGCGAGGGGCTGGGACGCCAGGCGCTGGGCCGGGACGTCAGGCCGGGCTTGGCCCCCGGGTCACCACTCCAGGATCTGCCAGCGCTTCTTCTTCGCCACGGAGAACAGCCCGAGGTCCGGCGCGACCGCGGCGGGGGTGCCCATCAGCTCGAGCCAGGCCGCATCGGCATGGGAGTCGCCGTAGCCGTAGGAGGTCGACAGGTCCGCGCCGTGCAGGTCCGCGTACTTCCGCAGCCAGTTCGCGCGCGCCTCGTCCACCAGCGGGGGAGTGGCGAGATAGCCGGTCATGACCCCGCTGCTGTCCTCGTCCATGTGGGTGGCCACGACCTCGTCGAAGAGGTCCGCGAGCGGCTCGACCAGCACGTCCAGCGCGCCGGAGACGAGCACGGTGCGGTGCCCGGCGGCGCGGTGGCGCTCGATGGTCTCCAGCGCCTCCGGTCGGACCGAGGCACGGATGCGGCGCCCGGCCTCGCCCTTCATGAGGGTGCGCAGCTCCTCGGCGCGGTATCCCTTGTAGCGGCGGTTGACCAGGCGGATCAGCTCGGAGCGGTCGCGCTGGTCGGCACGCAGGTAGCCCGGCACCGCGGCGAGCAGGCCGCCGATCTCGGCCGGCCAGGTGCGGCGGGGGCGGGTCGCGCGGACCACCGCGAAGTACTGCTGGACGATGTTCGTGGCCAGCACGGTGCCGTCGAGGTCGAAGACCGCGAGCGAGTCCGTGGACTGCTTCAGCTCGGGCGTCGGGCGGGAGGCGCGGCGCTTCTGGGCGGACTTCGCGCGGGAGTAGGCCTTGGTGAGGTCCGTGACGGCCGGCAGGTGCTGCTGCTGGAAGTAGTCCTTCCACACGATCCCGGTGACGTCGAAGTCGTGGGTGGCCAGGAACTCCTCCGGCAGCTCGTCCCGCAGCGCCCGCGTGTTCGCGTCGTCGAACACCATCTCGGTCTTCGTGTAGTGGCGGTACAGCTCGATGTACTTGCGCAGCATCGTCAGTCCCGAGGTGGCCTTGTGCAGGTTCGAGGTCCACTCGCGGGTGCGCTTGGTGGCCGGGAGATAGGCGACCGCGGTGGAGCCGATCTTCGCGGTGAGCTCCTTGGCGCGGAAGCGCTGCTCGACCATCTCCACCGCCGGGAAGGACCACTCGGGCACCTCGATCGGGCGGCCCTTCTCGTCCTCGAGCGGATGCTTCGTGAAGTACTCGCGCACCGCGGTGACCATCTCGTGGAAGGGCATCGGGTTCGAGGCGCCGGAGACGACCTGGTAGTAGGCGTCGTCGCCGCGACGGGAGACGTCCTGGGTCGCGAGCGCCACGATGACGTTCACGACGTGGTCGACGGGGATCACGTCGAGGATGGAGTCCGCGAGGCCAGGGAACTCCGGCAGCATGCCGCGGCCGTAGGCCATGATCAGCGGGTCGGCGACCTTGTAGCCATCGATCCAGCCGGGGTAGGGCTTCTTCATGGCGGACTCGATGATGGAGGGGCGCACGAAGGAGACGCGGTGGCCGCTGCCGGCCCACAGCTCCTCGGCGACCTGCTCGGCCATCGCCTTGGTGAAGGTGTAGATGTCGGTCCAGCCGACGGACTGGGCGCGGGTGCGGCCGAAGTCGACCAGGCGCTGCTGGACCCAATCGCGCCGCGCCTCCTCGGAGACGTTCGCCACGGACTTCGGGCCCATGCGGCCCACCTGCAGCTTCGCGGTGCGGATCTGGGAGCGGAGGGTCTCGGGCTTGCGGGACTCCGCCTCGACGCGCTCGCGGGCGGCGAGTGCGGCGTCGAACTCGGCGCGCCAGTCGACGTCGGAGCGCAGCGAGCCCTCCTGGCGCAGCCCCTTGGAGATGCCGCCGACGTAGGCGGTGGAGACGTGGATGACGTGCGGGTCCTGGCCCGAGGCCAGCAGCGCCTCGTAGAGGTTGCGGGCGCCGCCGACGTTGGTGCGGAAGGCGTCGTCGATCGGCGGGTCGAAGGAGACGGAGGAGGCCGAGTGGATCACGGTGTCGACGGGCTCGGTGATCGCGGGCATATCGGTGAGGTCGCCCTCGAGCACGCCGACGCGCGCGTCGAAGATCTCCTTCAGGCGCGCCTTCCCGTCGGCCGCGCCGCCGAGCGCGCCGTCCTTCTCCAGCTGCTCGCCCCAGGAGGCGAAGACGGGCTTGCGCAGCAGCTGCTCGAGGCGCCTGCGGCCCGTCACGGAGCCCTTGGGGCGCACGACGGCGGTGACGTGCACGTCCTCGGTGGTCTCCAGCAGCGAGCGCAGGACGGCCTGGCCGAGGAATCCGGTGACGCCGGTGAGCAGGATCCGTCGGCCCCCGGTCCCCCCGGGGGTGGACGGGGCGGCGGCGGGGGAGGTGTGCGACATGGGATCCTCTGGGGACGGGAGCGGAGGTGGCGGACCGACCGGGGAGGTCAGCGGCAGGGTCCGGGCCTGCGCGCGCGACGCGCCCGCGATGTCTCTGCCCGGCGGCTTCTCCGCGCTGGTCAGGGCGGCGCTAGTGTATCGTAGCCGCCATGCATAGGGCCCTGATCACCGGCGGCACCGCAGGCATCGGGGCGGCCTTCGCCAGAGCGTTCGCCGGCCGGGGGAGCGCCCTCGTGCTGGTCGCGCGGGATCCCGATCGCCTCGAGGAGTCGGCCGCGCAGCTCCGTCGCGAGCACGGCGTCGACGTCGAGACGATCGTCGCGGATCTCGCCGACCGCGACGCTCAGCAGCGGGTCGCCGATCGCCTCGAGTCCGACACCGACCCCGTCGACGTGCTCGTGAACAACGCCGGCTTCTCCGTCCGCGCAGGCCTGCTCGACGAGGACCTCACCCCCCACGACCTCGGCTTCGAGGTCATGATCCGTGCCGTCCTCAAGCTCGGCGGCGCTGCGGGCCGGGGGATGCGACGCCGCGGCCGCGGCTGGATCATCAACGTCGGCTCGGTCTCGGCGCTGGTCACGCAGAACAACTACTCCGCGATCAAGGCGTGGGTGGGCAACTACTCCGAGTCCCTCGGCGTGCAGCTCGCAGGCACCGGCGTGCAGGTCACCGCTCTGATGCCGGGCTGGGTCCGCACCGAGTTCCACTCCCGCGCCGGGATCAAGGGCTCCTCGATCCCCGGCGTGCTGTGGCTGGATGCGGACCGCCTGGTCGAGGACTGCCTGCGCGACGTCGCCCGAGGCAGGCCCGTCTCGGTCCCCTCGAAGCGCTGGAAGCTGATCTCCGCCGTCCTGCGCACCACCCCGCGCGGCCTCGTCGCGCGGCTCAGTGCGCTGCTCAGCCATCGCCGCAACCGGGAGAAGTGATCGCGTGACCGACGAGGACAGCGAGAAGGAGCCCGAGGAGCAGGGAAGCTCGCGACGGGCCGAGGCCGCGGCACGGTTCTCCGAGGCCTCGAGCCGCGCCGCGGACGCCACCGCGAAGGCCGCCGACGACCTCAAGGGCCGCTCCCGTCGGCTGCTGGACTCGCTCTCCGCGCGCTCGCGCGGGGAGGGCTGGGAGAGGCCGACGGGCGAGCTGACCAAGTACCGCTCCGCCTGGCGCGCCGGGACGCGCTTCGTGCTGCAGCGGGTGCTGTTCCGGGCCGTGGTGAACTCCGCCGTGACGCCGCAGGTGCAGGTGCACCGCCGCGTGAAGAGCATCCGCGGCCCGTTCGTGCTGGTCGCCAACCACACCAGCCACGTCGACGGCCCGCTGCTGGCGATGAGCCTGCCCTGGACGCAGGGCCGGTTCCTCTCCACGGGCGTGGCCGCCGACTACTGGTTCGACCACTGGCACCGCCGCCTCTTCGTGCGCCTGATGATGAACGCCTTCCCGATCGACCGCGGCGGCTCCCACAAGCACGCGGGCACCTCGAAGCGGCTGCTGCGCAGCGGCGTGCCGATCCTCGTGTTCCCCGAGGGGGGCCGCCAGCAGACCGGGACCATGGCGGAGTTCAAGGCCGGCGCGGCCGCGCTCGCCCTCGGCGTCGGCGTCCCCGTCGTGCCCGCCGCGATCATCGGCGGCTACGAGGCGATGCCCAAGGGGCGCAGCTGGCCCGTGCCGGGGCGCCCGCCCGTGCGGGTCGTCTTCGGCGAGCCGCTGCTGGGCGGGGTGGACGAGTCCGCGAGAGACTTCATCACGCGCATCCGTGACAGCGTGAAGGACCTGTACGACGAGCACCACGACGAGGTCCTGGGCAGCGCTGTCCGGGACGAGGAGGAGGACGCATGAGCGATCGGCCGAGCGCACGCGAGGTCAAGCGGCACAAGTGGTGGGGCTGGGGCCTGGACGACATCACGTTCCGCTACGACAACAAGCCCGCCTTCGCCCCGCTCGCGAGGAACAAGATCGGCGTCGACCTCGACTCGAAGCAGCCGGTCGAGCCGCAGCTGTCCGACGTCGAGGTGCCGGGGAGCCGGCTGCCCGCCCCGGCGCGCGAGGCGCTGGTCGCCGTCGTCGGCGCCGACAACGTGCTGGACGACGACGAGTACCGGGTCGTCCACTCCTTCGGCCGCTCCCTGCCGGACCTGTTCCGCGTCCGGGGCGGCCGCTTCGAGCGCCTGGTCGACGCGATCGTGTACCCCGCCTCCGAGGACGAGGTCGCCGCGGTCCTGCGTCTCGTGCTCGAGCACGACATGGTGCTGATCCCCTACGGCGGCGGCTCCTCCATCTCCGGCTCCGTGACCCCCGACGTGGACGAGCAGCGCCCGATCCTCACCATGAACCTCGGCCGCATGCGCGAGGTCCTCGAGATCGACGACACCGCGGGCCTCGCCCGCGTGGAGGCGGGCGCGTACGGCCCGGACCTCGAGGAGCAGCTGAACGCGCTGGGCTGGACCGTCGGCCACTTCCCCGACTCCTTCACCTACTCGACCGTCGGCGGCTGGGCCGCGACGCGCTCCTCCGGCATGCAGTCGGACAAGTACGGCGACATCGAGGACATCGTCCGCGGCCTGCGGATGGTCCATCCCGCAGGCACGGCCGTCACCAAGCCGATCCCGGGCCGCGACTCCGGGCCGAGCGTGCACGAGATGATCCTGGGCAGCGAGGGACGCCTCGGCGTGATCACCGAGGTCACGGTGCAGGTGCACCGCGTCGCCCCGGTCCGTCAGGTGATCGCCTACATGTACCCCGACTGGGAGCACGGCATCCGCGGCATGCACGCGATCGCCCGCTCCACCGACGTCTCCCCGACCTTCACCCGTCTCTCCGACGGGCCGGAGACCGAGTTCAGCCTCGCCATGGTCAAGGCACCCACCTCCACCAAGGGGAAGGTCGCCGCGAAGGTGCAGGACGGGCTGTTCTCGTACCTGCGCTCCAAGGGCTGGGACACGACGAACGAGATGTCGATCTCCTACGTCTGCTTCGAGGGCTCGAAGGAGTCCGTCGAGCAGCAGAAGTCGATCGTGAAGAAGATCGTGAAGAACGCCGGGGGCATCACGCTCGGCGCGGGCCCCGGCGCGATCTACGACCAGAAGAAGTTCGACACCCCCTACCTGCGCGACTTCCTGATGAACTACCAGGTCTTCGGCGACGTCTGCGACACCGGTGCGACCTGGTCGAAGATCAACGAGGTCCATGCCCGGGCGTTCGAGGCCTTCTACGCGGTGCAGGAGGAGCAGGGCCTGCCCGGCTTCATGTTCTGCCACATGTCGCACAGCTACCACGCCGGGGCGTGTCTCTACTTCACCTTCGCCTTCCCCTACTCGACCGACGAGCAGGCGCTCGAGCAGTACTACGCCGCCAAGAGCGCCGTGCAGCAGACCTTCGTGGACCTCGGCTCGACGGTCTCCCACCATCACGCGGTGGGCACCGAGCACCAGCCCTGGATCACCGAGGACATCGGCGAGGTCGGCACCCGCATGGTGCAGGGGCTCTTCGCCGACACCGACCCGGGCCGGAACCTCAACCCCGGCAAGGTCGTCCCCTCCTGAGCGGGGTAGCGACGATGCAGGCCGCGCATCCGGTCCTCGTGCTGCGGCACGGGGAGTCGACCGCGAACGTCGAGGGGCAGATCGTGTCCGTCCCCGGCCCGCGGGCGCTCGAGACGGTGGGGCTGACCGGACGCGGCAGGGAGCAGGCGCGCGCCGCGGCGACGGACGCGGCCGCGCAGGGCCTCGGGCCGGGCACGGTCGTGGTCACGAGCGACTTCGCCCGCGCCCGCCAGACCGCCGAGGAGTTCGCCGCCGGTCTCGGTGCCGGGGCGCCGCGGGTCGACGAGCGCCTGCGCGAGCGCTGCTTCGGCGCGCACGACGAGGGCCCCGCGACCGCCTACGAGAGCATCTGGGCGCGGGACCGCGCCCGTCGGGCGCACGACGACGGGGTCGAGCCCGTCGCCGAGGTCGCCGCGCGCGTGCTCGCGGCGCTCCGGGCGGCCGATGCGCTCGCCGCCGATGCGCCCGTGGTGCTCGTCGCTCACGGGGACGTGCTGCAGATCGCGCTCGCGCTCGCCGCGGGCCGCGACCCGCACGACCATCGCGAAGTGCCGCATCTGGGCAACGCCGAGCTGCGCGCGCTCGGCCCGCACCGCACCGCCGCGGCGGGCGCGCCGTGCTGAGCGCGGACCGCGGCGGCGGGGTGCGCCTGATCGTGCGCGGGGACCTCGAGGAGACCCGGGCGCTGCTCGCCGAGTTCTTCACCGCCCAGGGCTGGCGCGTCCACGAGACCACGCCCGCGCGTCTGGAGGTGGAGACCGGGAGCCTGCGCCGCACGGTGCTGCTCGGCGCCCTGGCCGGGAGCCGCTTCCACCTCCGGGCCCGGCTCGAGCTGGCCGAGGTCCCGGGCGGGACGCGGATCCGTCATCTCTGGGGTGCGACCGTCGGCCGCGCGCTGGGCGGTGTGGCCGGATGGGCGCGGGCGAGCAGGCGCCATGCCGAGACGGCCGAGCTGCTCACCGCGCAGCTGCGCGAGCGGGGCATCCTGCTCGAGGCCGCGCCCGACCGCTGAGGCCGGCCTCCGCCGCAGCGGAGCGAGCAGGCTCCCTCGCCGTTGAAGGAGCCTGACGTCGACCATAGGCAGTTACTCGTGAGGAATGGGTCACAGGCGGGTCACGGTTGCCTCGAGAGGCTGTTCCGATCCAGGAAGCAGCCTCCCGGCGGGTCCGCCGAGGTGACGGGGGCCATGCGCCCCTACGATGGACCGGGTCGCCCGAGGAGCGGCGGCCCGCGAACCACCAGCGACAGGACGAGGGAATTCATGGCACTGCGCATCGCCGTCTTCGGCGAGAACCGGCACGAGAAGGTCGACCCGAAGGTCCAGCAGATCTATCCCGAGGGCATGCACACCGTGATCGCGGAGGCCCTGCGGACCGTCCTCGCGGCCGACGGCGTCGAGGCCGAGGTGCGCATCGCCCTGCTCGACGACATCGAGGAGTCCCTCTCCGAGGAGGCGCTCGCCGAGACCGACGTGCTCACCTGGTGGGGCCACATGGCGCACGAGGACGTGCCCGAGGAGATCGCCGAGCGCGTGGTGCGCCGCGTCCACGAGGGCATGGGGCTGATCCCGCTGCACTCCGCCCACTACTCCAAGCCCTTCAAGAAGCTCATGGGCACCACCTGCAACCTGCTGTGGCGCAACGAGGGCGAGGAGGAGCGGGTCTGGACCGTCAACGGCTCCCACCCGATCGCCCGCGGCGTCCCGCACCCGATCGTCGTCCCCGAGCAGGAGATGTACGGGGAGATGTTCGACATCCCCGCCCCCGACGAGCTCGTCTTCGTCTCCTCCTTCGCCGGCGGCGAGGTGTTCCGCTCCGGCGCCGTGTTCCGCCGCGGCAAGGGCAAGGTCTTCTACTTCAGCCCCGGCGACCAGGAGTACCCCGTCTACCGCCAGGCGGAGATCCAGCGCGTCCTCGCCAACGCCGTGGTCTGGGCCCGGCCCGCGGAGCGCGAGGCCGCACCGGTGAAGATCGCCAACGCCCCGCGCGACTGGTTCCGCGGGGACGACGCGGACGGAGTCGCGCGTGTCATCTGAGACCAGGACGCTCACCGACACCTCCGCCGCCCCGACGCCGTCGGCCTCCCTGACCGGCTTCCCCCGCCTGCCCGCGGAGCGTCCCGCACGCGTGGTCGTCGTCGGTGCCGGATCGATGGGCAGCTGGTGGGCCCGGGAGATCGTCGCGAGCGAGGTCGCGGAGCTCGTCGGCGTCGCCGACCTGGTCGAGGGCGCGCCGCAGCGCGTGATCGACCAGTCCGGCGCGGCCGATCCGGCGGCGGTCGCCGTCGGCGCCGACGGGGTCGACCTCGCCCTCGAGCTCGGCGCTGACCTGATCGTGAACCCGACCGTGCCGGTCGCCCATCATCCCGTCACCGTGAAGGCGCTGCACGCGGGGATCCCGGTGCTCGGCGAGAAGCCCGTCACCGAGACGCTGCCCGAGGCGATCAGCCTGCTCGCGCACGCCGAGCTCACCGGCGTGCCGTTCATGGTCTCCCAGTCCCGGCGCTTCTTCCGCCAGGTGCGCCAGCTGCGCAGCTTCGTCGCCGCCCACGGGCCGACGGTGATGACCAGCGCGTTCTTCTCCCTGTTCACGGAGATGGACGGATTCCGCCGTACCCAGGACCACCCGCTGCTGCGGGACATGGGCATCCACGCCTTCGACACCGCGCGCTACATCCTGGACGCGGACCCGGTCGCGGTCACCGCCCGCGGGACGCGCCCCGAGTGGAGCGTCTACCACCACGACGCGACCGTCAGCGCGACCTTCGAGATGTCCGACGGGTCCCTGTTCGCCTACCACGGCACCTGGAACGCCCGCGGCCTGCCGACCTGGTGGAACAGCGAATGGCGGATCGGTGCCCAGCACGGCTCCGCCACCTGGGACGGCACCGGCACCCCGGTCGTCGGCACCGAGGACGAGGAGGAGACCGCGCGCCTGCAGGCCGCGATCGACGCCGAGACCGCGCCCGAGCCCGACCAGATCGCCGCCTCGCTGGTCGAGTGCGTCTCCGCGCTGCGCGGTGGCCGCACCCCGATGTGCGAGATCCACGAGAACGTGCTCAGCTTCGCCATGGTCGAGGCGGCCGTCACCGCCGTCGAGCGCGGGGAGCGGGTCGAGATCGACGAGCTGCTCGAGCAGGCGCGCGTCGAGGCGATCGCCGCGGAGGCCGACGAGCAGGCCCGCGAGATCATGCGCTCCTGGAGCAGCGTGCGCGAGGCGCTCGTCGCCGGGTCCTGAGCCGAGCCGCCGCGCCCCGAGGGATCACCGGGGCACGGCGGCGAGGTGACCGCACGCGGACATGCGAAAGGCCCCTCATCGCGATGTTCTCGCTGATGAGGGGCCTTTCCTGCTGCGCGCCCGGAGGGATTCGAACCCCCAACCTTCTGATCCGTAGTCAGATGCTCTATCCGTTAAGCTACGGGCGCTCGCCAGCTGCGCTGACCTGGACTACTCTAGCGGGCCCTCGCGACCGGCGCCAATCGGCGGGCCATGACCCTGCTCACAGGAGCGGGGCCATGGCCCGCGTCGGTCACCAGCCCGACTGCTGAGGAGGCTGCGGGGAGCCGGGACCCTGCGGCCCGCCGGGGTTCTGGCCGCTGTCGGGATGAGCCCACGGAGGCTGCTGCTGGCCCTGCGGAGAGCCCTGGCCGCCCTGCTGCGGGGCGCCCCACTGCTGATCGCTCTGCGGAGCTGCGGGCGGGGAGCTCTGCCCCCACTGCTGACCGGACTGTGGGGCGGGCGGGGGCGAGGCCTGGCCCCACTGCTGGCCGCCCTGGCCGCTCTGCACGCCCTGACCGCCCTGAGGCGCGGGCGGAGGCGAGTTCTGGCCCCACTGCGCGCTCGGCGGAGCGGCCGGGGACGCTCCGGACGCGGCGCCGACGGAGGCGCCGGCGCCGTAGCCGCCGGGCACGCCCGAGGTGGCGCCGGCCTTGTTCTTCCGCGAGCGGACCACGAAGAAGGCCGCCACGGCGGCGGCGAGCAGGAGGAGGAAGCCGATCACGACGACGGCGATGATCACGATGACCCAGGGGAAGCTGTTCGCCTCGGCGCGGATGTCGATCCCGTTCGCGATCTCGGCCGCGTCCGTGAAGACGACGGTGCTGCCGTCGATCTGGCCGCCGGAGGACTCGATGATCTCGCCGGGGAAGATGAAGGTCATCGAGAACTCGAAGCCGTAGTCCGCCAGGGTCGGGTCGGTGAGGTCGCTCAGCCCGGCCTGCGCCGGATCGAGGGTGAAGTGGTACTCGCCGTCCTCCTCGACGAGGTCGAGCCCGTTGCCGAACTCCTCGTTGTCGACCACGCCGGTGATCTTGCAGCCGTACATGCCGTCGGCCTCGTACGGCTCGACGGTCGGGGCGATCTCGCCGGCGACGCCCGACTCCTCGCCCTCCATCGCGGCGCACATCTCCTCGGCGGAGGAGTACTCGGACCCGATGAGGGAGGTGTCCAGGCCGATGTCCATCGTCACGTCGATGGTCTCGGCGTCCTTGATGTCGAAGGTCGCGTCGAACTTCCCGCAGCCCGCGAGGACCATCATGAAGGGAACGAGGAGGAGCGCGAGGAGTCCGCGCCGTCTGGAGATGCTGGTCATGGGTCCCCCGTCGGGTCGCGCACCGAGGTGCGTGGCGCCACCGGGTGTGACGCGCTTCCCGTTCAGGGTACCTGCGCAGGAGGGAGCGCGCGGTGGGGAGAACTCCCCATCGCGTGCGGTCCGGTCGCACGGCTCCGATCGATCGGAGCCGGGGCGACCGGCTACTTCCAGAACATGAGCATGCCGCCGCCGACCATCAGCACGCCGAAGCCGACGGCGAGGTTCCAGTCGCCGATCGGGAGGGGCAGCTGCCCGGCGGTGATGTAGTAGGTGACCAGGTAGGCGAGGCCCAGGATCAGGAAGACCACGGCGGCGGGGGCGAGCCACTGCGGGTTCTGCCCGGCGGCCGCGACACGGCGTCCGGTGGTGCGGGAGGTCTCGGCCGCGGCGGCCCGGCGCACCGAGGTGGCACGCGTGGAGTCCTTCGCCTTCTCGGGAACCTCGCCGCCGGCGGGCCTGCCGGTCTCGCTCTCGCTCTTCTTCTTCCCGGACGTGCCCTTCGTCGCGCCGCGACCGACGGGGTCCTTGCCCGCGGCGCCCCTGCGGCGCACCGGGTCCTTCGCGGAGCCTTCGGCGGGCCTCGAGTCCTCGGCCTCCGCGGCCGCGTCCTCCGCGTCCGCCGTCGTGTCCTCGAGGTCCGTCGCGGCATCCTCGGCCTCCGCGGTCGGGTCCTCGGCGTCCGGCGTCACGTCCTTCGGGTCCGTGCTCGCGGCCTTCGCGCTCGACGTCGCCCGGGCGGACGACTTCTTCCTGCTCCTGGCCATGGAACGATGCTCCCTCGACGCGGCCGTCGCGCGACCGTGCCGCGCGGATCCGCGGGTGCGGACCGTGGCCTAGGGTAATGGGCGTCCGGGACGCGCGCGAAGCGAGGAGTGACGATGGAAGCACAGGACACCCCGTCCGGGCGCCGTCGCGGCGGTGCCCGGGGGCGCGTCGGCGTGGCCCTGGTGATGGTGCTGTGCGGCGTGCTCTTCGCGACCACCTCCCGCCTCGCCGCCGGCGGCTCGATCCGCGACGAGAGCAGCGACGTCGCCGGCGTCCTCGCCGACCGCGGCCGCACCATCGAGGAGCTCACCGAGGACAACGCCGACAAGCGCGCCGAGATCGAGGAGCTGCGCGGCCAGGGCGCGGGCCCGGCGACCGCCGAGCGCACCGCCGTGGTCGAGGACGCCGTCGGCCTCAGCGAGGTCTCCGGGCCCGGGCTGCGGATCACCCTGACCGATGCGCCCTCGAGCGCGCTCGGCGCGATCCCGGGCACCGAACCCGACGACCTCGTCGTCCACCAGCAGGACCTCGAGTCGTTCATCAACGCCCTGTGGGCCGGCGGCGCGGAGGCGATGATGCTGCAGGACCAGCGCGTGGTCAACGGCAGCGCCTTCCGCTGCGCCGGCAACACCCTGCTGCTCGAGGGCCGCGTCTACTCCCCGCCCTTCGTCATCACCGTGATCGGCCCCGTCGAGGAGATGACCGAGGCGCTCGACTCCTCCCAGAACGTGCAGCTCTACCGCGAATGGGTCGATCACGTCGGCCTCGGCGAGAAGGTCGAGACGCTCCAGGACACCACCCTGCCCGCCTATGCCGGCCCCCTCGCCGTCGACGCCGCGGTGAGCCGGTGAGCACGGGCCGCACCGAGCGGGGGCGAGGAGCCGCACGATCCCACCGCGGCCGCCCCCGCGGGCCGGGTGTGCTCGGGGTCCTCGGCGAGCTGCTGCTGACCGCCGGGGTGCTGCTGGGCCTGTTCCTGGTGTGGCAGCTGTGGTGGACCGACGTGATGGCCGACCGCGAGCAGGCCGGGATCCTCGACGGGCTCGAGCAGGAATGGGGCGCCGTGGACGAGGAGCGGATCGCCCCGCGCCAGGACGGACCGCCGCCCGTCCCCACCACGCCCGAGGACACCATGGTCTTCGGCACCATGCACGTGCCTGCCTTCGACCGCGACCGCTTCCCGCTCGCCGAGGGCGTGGACCTCGAGCAGGTCCTCAACGTCAAGGGAGCCGGCCACTACCCGCAGACCGCGCTGCCCGGCCAGGTCGGGAACTTCTCCGTCGCTGGCCACCGCAACACCTACGGCCGCGTCCTCGAGGACATCGCCGGCCTCGAGGAGGGTGACCCGATCGTGGTGGAGACCGACGAGGCGTTCTACGTCTACGAGGTCACCGAGTCGCTCGTGGTCCAGCCGGAGGACGCCTGGGTCATCGCCCCGACGCCCGGCGAGAGCGGGGTGGAGCCCACCGAGCGGATGCTCACCCTGACCGCCTGCCATCCGATGTACTCCGCGCGGGAGCGCTACATCGTCCACGCCGAGTTCTCGTACTGGACGGACCGGTCCGACGGGATCCCCGAGGCGCTCGCGACCGCCCCCGACCCCGCCCAGGAGGGCTGATGTACGCCTGGCTGTTCCGTCACCTGCCCGGACCGCTCTGGGTGCGGATCCTGCTGACCGTGCTGGTGCTCGCCGCGATCGTCGTGGCCCTGTTCGGCTGGGTGTTCCCCGCGATCGCGCCCGTCATGCCGTTCAACGACGGAGTCGTGGGGGCGGCGGCCGCCGGCTCCTGAGCGGCGGGGCTCAGCCCGCGGTCATCAAGGGCTTCAGCCCCTCCGAGCGCTCGAGGGCGTCGCGACCGTCGCACAGCTCGAGGAAGCGCGCGAGCATCAGGTGGCCGTTCTCGGTGAGCACCGACTCCGGATGGAACTGCACCCCGTGCAGGGGCAGCTCCCGGTGGACCAGGCCCATCACCATTCCGTCGGCGGTGCGGGCGGTGACCTCGAGCTCCGCCGGGATCGTCTCCGGCACCACGGTGAGGGAGTGGTAGCGGGTCGCGGTCATGGGGGAGGGGGCGCCGGCGAAGACGCTCCTGCCCTCGTGCGTGAGCTCGCTGGTGCGGCCGTGCATCAGCTGCGGAGCGTGGTCCACGCGCGCCCCGAAGAACTGGCCCAGCGCCTGGTGCCCGAGGCACACCCCGAGCATCGGCACCCGCTGCTCGGCGCAGCGGCCGATCACGTCCAGGGAGCGACCGGCGGTGGACGGGTTGCCGGGGCCGGGGGAGACCAGCACCCCGTCGAACCCGGTGAGGTCGACCGCCCCCGTACCGTCGGCGGGCACCTCGTCGTTGCGGACCACCGTCGTCTCCGCGCCCATCTGCTGGAGGTAGCCGACGATCGTGTAGACGAAGCTGTCGTAGTTGTCGATCACGAGGATCCGTGCCGCGGACTGCTCAGCCATCGCCGTTCCCGTTCCCGTTCCCGTTCCCGTTGCCGTTCCCGTTCCCGTTGCCGTTCCCGTTGCCGTTCCCGTTCCCGTTCCCGGCGCCCGCGCTGCGTCCGTTGTTGCCGTCGCCCTGCGCGGCGTCGTCGGCCTCGTCCTCCGGCGGATCCGTGGTCGGCGAGGGGCTGTCGCTCGGCTCCTCGGTCGGGCTCGGCTCCTCGGTCTCGGTCGGCTCCTCGGTCGGGGTGGGTGTCGGCGTCGGCTCCGGGCCCTTGGAGACGACGATCGTGATCGTGGTGCCGCGGTCCACCTGCTCGTTCGCCGCGGGGTCGGTGCGGATGACCTGCCCCTCGGGCACCGAGTCCGAGAACTCCGAGGTGGGGGTGGTACCGGTGAAGCCGGCGTCGGACAGAGTCTTCTGCGCGTTCTCGAGGGTCTGCCCGGCGACGTTCGGGACCGCCACGGGACCGGGCGCAGCCGCGATCACGAGGTCGACGGTGGAGCCGTAGCGGGCGGGGCTGCCGCCGGCCGAGGGCGTCTGCGAGAGCACGGTGCCGGGATCCTCGCTCGCCTCCTCGCGCTCCGCGGGATCCGGGACCTCGAAGCCACGCGCCTCGAGGGTCTCCTTGGCCTTGTCGAACTGGACGCCCTCGACGTTCGGGACCTCGACGTTGCCCGAGGCGAAGCGCACCTCGACCGCGGAGCCCCGGTCCACGGACTGCCCGCCCTGCGGGGAGGTGCTCGCCACCGTCCCCGCCTCCTGCGGGACGTCCTCCGCCTCGCCCTCGGTCATGGTGAGTCCGACGGCCTCGAGCGCGGCCTGGGCCTCCTCGCGGGTCATCTCCAGCAGGTCCTCGGGCACCGTCACCGCGTCGGGGCCGCCGGAGACCGTCACCGTGATGGGGCTGCCCACCTCGACCTCCTGGCCGGCGGGAGGGTCCGTCTCCATGACCTCGCCCTTGTCGACGTCCTGGGAGGGGGTCTGCTCGAAGGTCGGGTCGAGTCCGGCCTCGGTGAGCGCGCTGCGCGCCTGGTCCTCCGTCTGCCCCACCACGTTCGGGACCGCGATCGTCTCCGGCCCCCGGTCCCACGGCCGGAAGTAGGCGAGCGCCGCGGCGATCAGTCCCAGGGCCACGAGGGTCACGAGGATGATCAGCCACCACGGCCGCTTGCGCTTCTGCTCCGGCTCCACCTCGTCCCCCGAGCGCGGGGCGAGGGGCCCGGTCGCGGGGGAGGGCGCGGAGCCGGTGCGCCAGTCCTGGGGACGCATCGCGGCGGCGCCCGCCGCGCCCGCGCCCAGGGCACCGGCCGTCGCCGGCAGCGCCTCGGTCGCCTCGTCCAGCGGGCTGAGCACGGTCGTGGCCTCGGGGTCGTCGGCCCCCGGCAGGGCGCCGGCGACCAGCGCCGGGGCTCGTCCGGCGACGACGGCGGCGATGTCGCGGGAGAAGGCGACGGCGCTGGGGTAGCGCTGCTCGCGGTCCTTGGCCAGGCCCGTGAGGATCACCGCATCCATCGCGGGGGGGACGGCCGGGTTGAAGGCCGAGGGCGGCTGCGGCTCCTCGCGCACGTGCTGGTAGGCGATCGAGACCGGGGTGTCGCCGGTGAAGGGCGGGCGCCCGGTCAGCATCTCGAACATGACGCAGGCGGCGGAGTAGATGTCCGAGCGCGCATCGACCAGCTGGCCGCGCGCCTGCTCGGGGGAGAGGTACTGGGCCGTGCCCATCACGGCCTGGGTCGCGGTCATGGCGCTGGTCGCGTCGGCGACCGCGCGGGCGATCCCGAAGTCCATCACCTTCACGGCGCCCGCGGAGTTGATCATGATGTTGCCGGGCTTGATGTCGCGGTGCACGATCCCGGCGCGGTGGGAGTACTCCAGCGCGCTGAGCAGCGCGGCCATGATCTCCCCGGCCTGGATGACGTCCATCGGGTGCTCGGGGTCGATGTACTCGCGCAGGGTGCGACCCTCGACGTACTCCATCACGATGTACGGGATCGTCACCTCGGAGCCGGTGATCGTGGTCTGCTGCTCCTCGCCGGTGTCGTACACGGCGACGATCGAGGGATGGTTCAGGGACGCGGCGCTGTGCGCCTCACGCCGGAAGCGCTCCTGGAAGTTCGCATCCCGGGCCAGGTCGGAGCGCAGCACCTTCACCGCGACCGTGCGGTGCAGGCGCGTGTCCTCCGCGAGGAACACCTCCGCCATGCCCCCGGTCCCGAGGATCCTTCCCAGGCGGTATCGACCACCCAGGATCAACGTCTCTCCGCTCACTCCACACCCGTCCTCGTGCCGTGGCCGACACCGATCGATCCGACCATCGTAGTAGCTGACGTCGCCTCTCCAGACGTCGTGCCCAGCCCCGTCGGCGCCGAGGCGTCGATCGCGCCGAGGGGCAGCAGCCCCAGGCCGCCCGCGACGGCGACCGCGATCGCGACGACCACCAGGATCAGCAGCACCAGGCCCGGCACCGACATCCCGCCGACCCGCCGCCCCGTGCTCGTCCCGCGCACCGTGCGCGAGGACGCCGCGGTGTCCACGTCGGCGTAGGCGCCGCCCGAGAAGGCGCGCTCGGCGCCGTCGGCGGTGGACGCCGCCGAGGCCGCATGCAGCGGGGAGCGGGCGCCGTCGCC
>NZ_JAKJJW010000038.1:0-32350 GCF_025669985.1 Brachybacterium atlanticum
GGCGGCGCCGGCCGAGGCGGCGGGGCCGGGCGTCCCGTCCGCCGCCCCAGGCGCGGGTCGGCTCGGTGACGTCATGGCGGCCATGGTAGACGGGCCGGCCGTCGCGATCAGCGCGGTTCGGCCAGCTCGAGCAGGCGGGCGTGGGCGAGCTCGCGCTCCTGCTCGGTCGCGTAGGGCGTGCCCATGTTCATCGCGAGCCCCTCGCTGGCCAGGCGCACCACGAGGGCCTGCGCCGGGTCGAAGCCGTCGGCCGAGAGCGCCTCGCGCCAGCGTGCCGCGTCCTCGTCGACCAGCTCCTCCATGCCCGGGCGGTCGCCGAGGACGGTCAGCAGGGAGGACGGGGAGAAGATCTCGGCCGCCCGCGAGTCCGGTGCGGTCAGGGCGCGCACGTAGGCGCGCAGCAGCTTGCCGGGACGGTTCTCGGAGAGGTCGACGAGGGCGTGCACATCGGCCCAGAAATGCTCGTTGGAGCGGTGCACGAGGGCCTTCTCGAGCTCGAGGCGGTGCGGGAAGTGGTGGGTCAGCGCCCCCTTGGACACCCCGGCGCGTCGGGCGATGTCCGCGAGGCTCACCCCGCTGCCGTGCTCCACGATCATGCTCGCGGCGGCGTCGAGGATCGCGGCGCGGGTGCGCTCCTTGTCGCGCTGGGGCGCGGGCTGCCCGGCGGGCTCATCGGCGGTGCCGGGCTCGTCGGCGGTGCCGGGCTCGTCGGCGGTGCCGGGGTCGTCGGCGACTCCGGGGTTGTCGTTCTCCACGATCAGCTCCTGGGGGTCGTCTCGGAGGGGATGAGGCGCCAGGCGAGGAGGGCCGCGAGGGCCAGCAGCCCGGCGGCGACATGGGCGGTGGCCTGGGTGGCGTGCGTGAAGGCGTCCTGCGCGAGCTCGAGCAGGGGCGCCCCCTCCTCCATGATGCTCGATGTGTGGGCGAGGGAGTCCTCCATCGCCTCGGCCTGCGCCGCGGGGGTGCCGGAGGGGATCGTGAGGTCCGCACGGTAGATCGCGGTGTGCAGCGAGCCGAGCACTCCGATGCCGAGCGCGACGCCCAGCTCGTAGGCGGTCTCCGAGATCGAGGAGGCGGCGCCGGCGCGATCGGGCGGCACCGCGGAGACCACGGCGTCGGTGGACAGCGTCATCGACAGGCCCGTGCCGAGCCCGATCACGGCCAGGGCGACCCCGATCCCGAGGTAGCCCGGCAGTCCCTCGGCGACGCCGAGGCCGGCCAGCCCCAGCGCCCCGACGGCGAGCCCGAGGGCGATCGCACGGCCCCGTCCGAGCCGGGCGAGCGCCACGCCGACGACGACCACCACGACGAGGGAGGCCAGCGTCGCGGGCATCTCCGCGAGCCCGGCCACGAAGGGCGAGAAGCCGCGGACCAGCTGGAGGTACTGGGAGAAGAAGTAGAGCATCCCGAGGAAGGCGAAGATCGACAGGCCGTTCGCGGCGATCGCACCGCTGAAGGCGGGGATGCGGAAGAGCTCGACGTCGATCAGCGGGGTGGCCAGGCGCCGCTGGCGTCGCACGAAGACGACGGCCGCGGCGGCGCCGATCAGGGCGGCCAGCAGGGCGGGCGCTCCGGCGCCGCCGCCGAGCACCTGCTTGATCGCGAAGACGACGGGCACCACGGCCAGCACCGACAGCAGCGCGGAGAGCAGGTCGATCCGCCCCGCGACAGGGCTGCGCGACTCGGGCAGCAGCCAGGCGCCGAGCCCGACGACCGCCACGATCACCGGGACGTTGATGAGGAACACCGAGCCCCACCAGAACATCTCGAGCAGCGCCCCGCCGACCAGCGGGCCGACGGCGCCGCCGGCCATGGCGCCCGCGGACCACAGCGCGATCGCGCGGGTGCGCTGGGCCGGATCGTGGAACAGGTTGCGGATGATCGACAGGGTCGAGGGCATGATCGTGGCGCCCGCGAGTCCCAGCAGGGCACGGGCGGCGATCAGCATCCCGGCGCTCGGGGCGAAGGCCGCCAGCAGCGACGCGGCGCCGAAGGCGGTGGCGCCGATCAGGAGCAGGCGCTTGCGGCCGATGCGGTCGGCGAGGTTGCCCATGGTGATCAGCAGTCCGGCCAGGACGAAGGAGTAGATGTCCCCGATCCACAGGATCTGCGTGGCCGTGGGGGCGAGGTCCGCGGTCAGCGAGGGGATCGCGAGGAAGAGCACCGTGCCGTCGACGGCGAGCAGCGTCACCGCGAGCACGAGCACGATGAGCGCCGCCCACTCGCGGCGCCCGGCCAGGGGGACGGCCGGGGGCGAGGGGACGGCGGAGGTCCGGGAGGTCGTCATGCCCCGGAGACTAACGAACCGATCGGTTCGCTGCCAGAGCCGTTCAGCTCGTGTGAGTCACCTGGCGCGGGATGTGACGCACGGAGCAGAATCCGCACGCTCCCGCCGGGTGCATCGGGCCGCGGCGGTGGCATGATTTCGCTCCGTGCACGAGGACACCTCGAGCTCGCCCCGCTCCGACGAGCCCCTCACCCCAGATCCCGAGCGAACCCCTCCGGCCGACGAGCCCGCCTCGCAGGCCCCTCCCCCGTCGGCCGCGCCGCGCTCCCCCGCCGGGCCCCGCGACCACCCGCACAGCCATCGCCATCTCGACCACCGCGGCATGCCCCGCTCCCGGACCCCGCTCGCCGCGGCCTCGCTCGGCGCGCTCGGCGTGGTCTTCGGCGACATCGGCACGAGCCCGCTGTACGCGCTGCAGACCGTGTTCAGCCTCCACCACCACGCCGTCGCCCCCACCGAGGCCGACGTGCTCGGGGTGATCTCGATGGTCGTGTGGTGTCTGCTGATCATCGTGACCTTCGCCTACATCGGCCTGATCATGCGGGCGGACAACCAGGGCGAGGGCGGCATCCTCGCCCTCACCGCGCTGGTGCTGCGCAAGCTGCACGGGCCCGGCGGGGTCGGTCCGCGCGAGGCGTCCGTCGCGCTGGTGCTCGGCGTGGTCGGCGCGGCGCTGTTCTTCGGCGACTCGGTGATCACCCCGGCGATCTCCGTGCTCTCCGCCTTCGAGGGCATCGAGGTGGCCGCCGCGGTGCCCGACGCCGTGATCGTGCCCGGCGCGCTGATCGTGCTCACCGCGCTGTTCGCCGTGCAGCACCGCGGCACCGGAGGCATCGGGCGGTTCTTCGGCCCGGTGATGGCGCTGTGGTTCCTGACCCTCGCCGCGATCGGGCTGCCGCACCTGCTGGCCGGCCCCTCGATCCTGCGCGCGCTGTCCCCGCACCACGCGATCGCGTTCATGGCGGACCGTCCCTTCGTCGCGTTCATCGCGCTCGGCGCCGTGGTCCTCGCGATCACCGGCGCGGAGGCGCTGTACGCCGACATGGGCCACTTCGGTCGTCGCCCGATCGCGGTCGCCTGGCTCGCGCTGGTGCTCCCGGCGCTGGTGATCAACTACCTGGGCCAGGGCGCGCTGATCCTCGCCGACCCCGCCGCGATCGCGAACCCCTTCTTCACCCTCGTGCCCGAGGCGCTGCGGATCCCGCTGGTGGCGCTCGCGGCCTTCGCGACGGTGATCGCCTCCCAGGCCGTGATCTCCGGGGCGTTCTCGGTGGCGCGCCAGGCGACGCGGCTGTCGCTGCTGCCGCGGATGAAGGTCACCCAGACCTCCCTCGAGCACGGCGGCCAGGTCTACCTCCCCGCGATCAACCTGCTGCTCTTCGCAGGGGTGGTCACCCTGGTGCTCGTCTTCCGCCGCTCCGGGGCGCTCGCGGCGGCCTACGGCCTGGCCGTCACCGCGACGATCCTGCTGGTGCTCGCGCTGTACCTGCTCTACGCGCGACGGATCCTGCGCCGACCGCTGTGGCAGGTGGCGGCGCTCGCGGCGGTCGTGGGCGGGCTCGAGCTGCTGCTGCTCGCCGCGAACATCGTCAAGATCCCCGCCGGAGGTTGGATCTCCCTGGTCATCGCGGCGGCGCTCACCACGATCATGCTGGTGTGGCATCGCGGGGCGCGGATCCTCTTCGGCCGCCGACGGGAGCTCGAGGGGCCGCTCGAGCAGTTCGTCGCCGGTCCCGACTGCGCGGTGCGACGGGTCCCGGGCCTGGTCGTCTACCCGCACGGCGATCCGACCACCGTGCCGCTCGCGCTGCGCACCGGGGTGGAGATGAACCGGGTGCTCCACGAGCACGTCGTCATCGTGACGATGAAGCACATCGGGGTGCCGCACGCCCACCGTGACGACCGGGTCCACGCCCGCGAGATCGGGCCGGGGATCGTGCAGGTGACCTACCTGGTCGGCTTCCACGACTCGCAGGACGTCCCCGCCGCGCTGCGCACCGCGGTCGCGCTGCTCGGGCACCCGCACGAGGCGGACTGCGCCGACGACTGCCGGCGGCATCTGCCCGCGCTCGCGGTCGACGCGGACGAGGCGATGTACGTGCTGTCGGTGTTCCGCATCGAGGCCGGGCAGGAGCCCGTCATGCCGCGCTGGCAGAAGCGGCTCGTGCGCCTTCTCGAGAAGGGCTCCGCGAACCGCACCCAGGTGCTGCATCTGCCGCCGTCGCGCACCGTGGTGATGGGCGCCGAGACGGTGCTCTAGCGGGGCTCGTCCTCGGGGGCGGAGCTCTCGAGGTGGTGCCCGCGGTCCGGGTCCGGGCGGTCGTCCGTGCCCGCCGAGTCCTCGGCGCCGGCCCGGCGGACGGACCCGCCGGCGGCCCCCGTGCCGGCCGCGTCCTCGGGCACCAGCCCGAGCGCCTCGGCGGCCTCGCGCAGCTCCTGGGGGCCGACGTGCGCGGTCGCGGGCGGGCGCCTCCCGGCCCGCGCCGTCGCCGCGTCCACGCGCAGGCGCACCACCGCATCCTCGTCGGGTGCGGGACTCGCCCCGGGCGGGGTCAGCCCCCCGATCGCCGCGGCCGGGATGATCACGGTGCGCGAGCTCAGCTGGCGCGGCATCACGGTGAGCGCGGCGAGCTCGCCGCTCGCATCGTGCTGGTAGACGTCGCGCACGCGGCCGACGACCCGGTCGTCGCTGCCGCGCACGGTGAGCCCGGCGAGGGCCTGCAGGCCCGGCGCCCGGAGGTGGGCGGGAGGCTGTTCCCCCGCGTCCTCGGGCCTCGGCCCGCCGGTGAGGCCGGAGGTGCGATCCTCCGGGGTGCGCTCGGCGCTCATCGGGTCTCCTCGCAGGGGGTCACGCCCACGGAGTCTACCGACGTGGCCCGGACGCTCAGCCGGTCACGCAGCAGAGCCGCACGAACTCCTGCACGTCCGCGATCGGGTCCCCATCGGCGGTCTTCTGCAGCTCGCGGACCGTGTGCTCGCGCACCGTCAGGCTCAGCAGCAGCGAGAACAGCGAGCGGGCGAGGAACTTCGGCGAGGTGCCGGCGACCAGATGCCCCCGCTCGTCGAGGCCGCCGAACACGCGCTCCAGCACGTGCTCGTGGACCAGTCGGAGCCGGGCGACGCGGAAGCGGCCGGGATGCCCGGGATCCACGATCTCCGCCGACAGCGTCGCCAGCAGCGCCATCGAATGCTCACGCGGATCCCACGGACCGCCCAGCGCCGCGATCAGCGTCTCCGGCGAGGAGGCGATCGAGTCGGCCGAGTCCAGCAGACCCTGCGCATGCGCCTCGAGCCGGTCGATCACCGCGCCGAGCAGCACCTCCTTCGACGAGAAGTGGTGCAGCATGCCGGGATGCGAGATCCCGACGCGACGCGAGATGTCGCGCAGGCTCGCGCCGTCGTAGCCGCGCTCGGCGAACAGGGCCGAGGCGGCGTCGAGGATCATCTCCCGCCGCGAGGGCTCGGCGGCGGTCGAGCCCTCGACCGCGCCGGACCCGTCGACCGTGCCGGAGCCGATGGCCGTACCGGAGCCGATGGTCGTGACGGCCCCGTCGGCCGCCCGTGCGGCCCCGTCGCTCGAGGCGCCGCGCGCGCCCTCGAGGCCCGCGCCGAGCCCGCCCTGGGACTCGGTGACGGTGTCGAGGTTGCGCAACACCCGGCCCAGCGGCTCCTCGAGCGCCCCGCCGCCCGCGCCGCACGGCGCCTCCTCGCCGGCTCGATCGGAGAAGACCGCCGACGGCGGCACCGGTCCCGTCCCCGCCCCCAGCGACCCGTTGGTCACGACACCTGTCATCGGCATTCCTCCTTCACCGTCGGCGGGAGACGATCAGCTCCGCGATCTCGATCGCGTTCAGAGCTGCTCCCTTGCGGAGATTATCGGCCACCGCGAAGAGGATCAGGCCCTTCCCGTCCGGCACCGAGGCGTCCTGTCGGATGCGGCCGACGAATGTGCCGTCCTTGCCCGCCGCCATCAGCGGGGTGGGCAGGTCCACGACGGTCACGCCCGGCGCCACCTCGAGCAGCTCGCGCGCCCGCTCCGGGGTGATCGGCCGGTCGAACTCGGCATGGATCGCGAGGGCGTGGCCGCTCATCACCGGCACGCGCACGCAGGTGCCGGCCACGGGCAGGTCCGGCAGGCCCAGGATGCGGCGGGACTCGTTGCGGAGCTTCTGCTCCTCGTCGGTCTCGCCGGAGCCGTCGTCCATCAGGTTCCCGGCGAGCGCGACCACGTTGTACGCGATCGGCGCCTGGTACACGCCCGGCTCGCCGAGCTCCACCGAGGAGCCGTCCAGCGCGAGCTCCTCGACATGGTCGACACCCTTCCTGACCTGCGCGGCGAGCTCCGCGACACCGGCCACGCCGGAGCCGGAGACCGCCTGGTAGGTGGCGACCTTCAGACGGGCCAGGCCCGCCTCGTCGTGGAGGGCCTTCAGGGTCGGCATCGCGGCCATGGTGGTGCAGTTGGGGTTCGCGATGATGCCGCGCTTCGGGGCGGTGATCTGCTCCGGGTTCACCTCGGAGACCACCAGCGGCACCTCCTCGTCACGGCGCCAGGCCGAGGAGTTGTCGACGACCACGGCGCCCGCCTCGGCGAAGCGGGGCGCGAGCGCCTTCGAGGTCGAGCCGCCGGCGGAGAAGATCGCGACGTCCAGCCGCTGCCCCTCGGAGGTGATGTCGGCGGTCTCCGCGTCCTCGACCACGAGGTCGAGACCCGCATAGGAGACGGTGCTGCCGGCGCTGCGGGCGGAGGCGAACACGCGGATCGCGGAGTGTGCGACCGAGCGGTCGGCGAGCAGGGCGAGCATCACACGCCCGACCTGGCCGGTCGCGCCGACGACGCCGAGGACGGGCCCGTCGGCCGCGTAGCCGGGGGTGCCCGAGAAGTCGGGCGCGGTGGCGGAGCTGGGGGCACTGGTGGTGTTCATCGTCCGGTCCCTCCGTAGACCACGGCCTCGGTCTGCTCGGCATCGAGGCCGAACGCCGTGTGGATCACGCGCACCGCGTCGTCGAGCCGCGACTGCTCGGTGACGACGGAGATGCGGATCTCCGAGGTGGAGATCATGTCGATGTTGATGCCCGCCTCGCCGAGCGAGCGGAACAGGGTCGCCGAGACGCCCGGGTGCGCGCGCATCCCGGCGCCGACGATGGAGACCTTCCCGATCTGGTCGTCGTAGCGGACCTCGGTGAAGCCGATCGCCTCGCGCGCCTTCTCGATCGCCTCGAGGGCGGCGGGGGCGTCGGACTCCGGGAGGGTCAGGGAGATCGCGACGGTGTCGTCGACCGTCGAGGAGTTCTGCACGATCATGTCGATGTTCGCGCCGGTCCCGGCGACCACGTCGAACAGCAGCGCCGCCTTGCCCGGCGCGTCCGGGACCTCGACGGCGGTGATCTTGCCTTCGCTGCGGTCGTGGGCGACGCCCGAGATGATCGGCGCCTCGAGGCCCGGTGCTGCGATGTCGTCCATGGGGAGCTCCTTGGTCGGGTCGGCGGCGTCGCGACGGGCGGCGTCCGCGGGGCGGAGGGTGACGTCGGGGTCGATCGGGATCTCGCGGTCGGGCTCGTCGGTGACGATCGTGCCGAGCCGGCCCGAGTACGAGGAGCGCACGTGCAGCGGCACCCCGTAGCGGCGCGCGTACTCGACGCTGCGCGCCATGAGGATCTTCGAGCCGTTCGCGGCCATCTCCAGCATCTCCTCGCTGGAGATGACGGGGACGCGGCGCGCGGCCGGCGCGATCCGGGGATCGGCGGTGAAGACGCCGTCGACGTCGGAGTAGATCTCGCAGACGTCCGCCTCGAGCGCCGCGGCGAGCGCCACGGCGGTCGTGTCCGAGCCGCCGCGACCGAGGGTGGTGATGTCCTTCGTGGCCTGCGAGACGCCCTGGAATCCGGCGACGATCGCGACCGCGCCCTCCTCCAGCGCCTCTTCGATCCGGCCCGGGGTGACGCGCAGGATGTGCGCCTTTCCGTGCACCTCGTCGGTGATCAGCCCGGCCTGAGAGCCGGTGTAGGCGCGGGCGTGGACGCCGGTGTCGTTCAGCGCCATCGACAGCACCGCCATCGAGATCCGCTCACCGGCGGTGACCAGCATGTCCATCTCGCGCGGCGGCGGGTTCGGGCTCACCTGCTCGGCGAGGTCGATCAGGTCGTCGGTCGTGTCCCCCATCGCGGAGACCACCACCACCACCTTGTGGCCGGCCCTGGAGTACATCGAGATGCGGCGCGCGACGCGCTTGATCGAGTCGGCGTCAGCGACGGAGGATCCTCCGAATTTCTGGACGACCAGGCTCATGAGCGGTTTCCTTTGACTGTCGAGGGCGGTGCGGATCGTGCGTGGGTGCGCGGACTTCCGCCGTCGCGGGTCCGCTCGAGCCGATCGGACGCCCCGTGCCGTGCGGTCCGAGCCGGCCTCGCGGGAGCGGCGCAGACGCACGCCTCCCGCCGGACACCGCTCGTCCCGGACGATCCGGTGACGCCGTCGCGACACGCAGGCCAGTCTACGAAGACGGCTCCCCGAAGCCCCAGTGACCTCGTCATTCGAGACAGAGGACCAGGTCAGGACGGTTCGCGCACGTGACCGGCGCAACACCGCCCCGGGCGCGGCGCGGCTGGCGGGGCGCGCGGGGCGCAGGCTCGGCACGGCACGGCACGGCTCGGCACGGCACGGCACGGCACGGCACGGCACGGCACGGCACGGACGTCAGGCTGCAGGTTTTGTGGCGCCACGACCCATGCGCTCCCCGACATGAGTCCTCACGGCGACAAAACCTGGCGGGCACAGCCGAGCTCGCGGTCTGCGCGTCGCCTGGACAGCTCCTGGCGAGAGCAGGGTGCGGCGGTGCCGGGCCCGGGGACGGCGGAGCGCTGCGGAGATCGGGCCCTGCGACCTCCCCTCCACATGCGGCCGTCGTCCACAGCTCGCGAACGGCCGTCACCGTCCCGCACCGGCCGGCCATACCGTCCCTCGACATGCGCACCACGCCGCTTCCGCCCGGCGCTCTCCTCCCCCGCGAGGAGTGGCGTGCTCGAGGGGTCTCGTCACGGCGTCTCGCCGGTCCCGATCTCCACACCGTGTTCCGAGGGTTCTCCACCCCGACGGCGAGGCCCGCCACGGTCAACACGATGTGCAAGGTGCTCCAGCAGGACGTGGTCCCGGGGGCTGTCATCAGCCACACGACCGCCGCCGCACTCCTCGGGATCGCCCTGCCCTGGTGGGTCGACCGCGGCATCGGAGTCCTGGCGGGCGTCTCCTACGAAGAGGGCGGAAGGCGCACGGTCCCGAGCACCCTGCCCACCCGCTCCGAGGATCGGTCGGAGGTTCTCGATGCGGAAGACCTTCCTCCGGCCTGGCGCCGACGAGCGGAGTCCGGCCTCCCGGTCCTGCGCTCCGGGCCCCGATTCGGTCGCCCGCCGACGGAACGCCACCTGGTCACCCCGCCGCTCCTGCACTGCAGAGTGGATCCGGGGAACCAGCGTGCCGCGGGCCCGAACGCCGTGGTCCATCGGACCTCACCACGCACCCACTTCCGCGTCGGCGACATCGAGCTCTCCCATCCCTACATCGCCCTGCTGGAGATCGCGACCCTGCTCGAGCACGACGAGATAGTGATCGCCATTGACTCCCTCGTCTCCCGCGACCCTCCGCTGCGGGACGCCAGCCTCGAGAAGATCCGAGAGACCACGGAGATCTTCGGCGCTGTCTGGGGCGCCCGCGCGCTCCGAGATGCGCTGCGCGACGCGCGGGCGAACACGGACTCACCCGGTGAGACCCGCACACGACTGCTGCTCCAGCGCGCAGGCTTCCCCGAACCGGTGCTGAACCACCCCGTGCGCGATCCGGACACGAACGGCCTGAGGTACCTCGACCTCGCATACCCGGAGCTCGGCATCGCTCTCGAGTACGACGGCGATTACCACCGCTTCACCACGCAGCAGAGGCGCAGAGACCAGGGTCGACTGGATTCCCTCCACTCCGTCGGGTGGAACATCCGCGCGCTCAATGCCGAGGACATCAAGCAGCCGGGGCGGATCCTGGACGCGCTGCACCGCACGTTCGTCTCCGTCGGCGCACCCGCGCCCTCGACCAGCAACTGGTCTGGCAGCGCCGGGAAACGGCTCGGCCGTTCGCTGCGCGCACCGAAGTCAGTCTGAGTGCGAGAAGCCACCGGCAGGCGATGCAGGTCGATCCTCACAGGACCTGTCGTGCTGCCCTGCCCTCTGTACCGCCACTCCGGTCACGTACGCGGTTCCGCGGCGGTCCAGACGGTTACGGTCCCGAGGCCCGCGCCTCGACAGACCGGAGCCCGTCGGCCCCTGCCCCGGCGGTGCCGGGCTCGGCGGTGCCGGGCTCGGCGGACCGGGCTCGGCGGACCGGGACTCGAGAGTTTTGCGCCGCCCACGACTCATGCCGAACGAGGGATGAGTCGTTGACGGCGCAAAAGTCGACGGGCGCTGGGCGCGAGCGGCCGGCGAGGGGCGGAACCGGGACCGGCTGGGCCGCCCGTCAGAGCCCGGCGGTGAGCTCGGTGAGGAGGGCGCGGGCGCCGTCGGTGCGGAGCACCTCGAGGGCGTGGAGGTAGGGCGTCGTGAACGCCTCGTGCTCGACGAGGTCGCCGAACAGCTCCTCGTCGCGGAGGAAGGCGAGCGGGTCCTCGTCGTGCTTCGCGGCGGCGGCCATGACGCGGTCGTGCAGGCGGTCCACGACGGGCCACTGCTCGCCGTTCTCCCCGGTGCCCTCGGCGTAGCGGGCCCAGGAGGCGACGATCGCGGCGGAGGCGGAGACGTCGCGGCCGGCCTCGAGGTTCTCCCGGATCACGGGCACGAGCCAGGTGGGGATGCGGTCGGAGGACTCGGCGGCGAGGCGGGCGAGGGTGTCCTTCACGCTCGTGTTCGCGAAGCGCGCCATGAGCTCGTCCTTGTAGGCGTCGAGGTCCATGCCGGGCACCTCGGGCACGGTCGGTGTGCCCTCGCGATCCATGTACAGGGTGCGGGTGAAGGGGGCGAGGTGCGGATCGACGGCGGCCTCGTCGGCATAGGTCTGCCCGAGCAGCAGACCGAAGTAGGCGATGGCCTGGTGGGAGCAGTTCAGCAGGCGCAGCTTCATCAGCTCGTACGGCTCGACGTCCTCGACCATCTGCACGCCGACCTCCTCCCATGCGGGGCGGCCCGCGGGGAACTCGTCCTCGAGCACCCACTGCACGAAGTCCTCGCTCACCACCGGCCAGGCGTCCTCGATGCCGTAGTCCGAGGCGATCGTCGCGATGTCCGACTCGGCGGTGACGGGGGTGATGCGGTCGACCATGCAGTTGGGGAAGGCGACGTCGGAGGCGATCCAGTCCGCGATCGGGGCATCGCCGTGCAGGCCGTTCTCGTCGCGGCGCTGCGCATAGGCGAGGATCATGCGCTTGGCGAGATCGCCGTTGCCGCGCACGTTGTCGCAGGACATGACCGTGAAGGGGGCGGTGCCGGCCTCGCGGCGGCGGCGCAGCGCCTCGACGACGTAGCCGAACATCGTGCGGGGCTGACCCGTCTGCTGCGCGGAGTTCGCGCCGCCGTCGTCCGAGCCCGCGAGGGCCGCGGCCTGGGCGTCGGCAGGATCGAACCGCGTGGCGAGGTCCGCGGCGACCGCCTCGGTCTCGTACTGGAACTCCCCGGTGGAGGGGTTGTAGTTGTAGCCGCCCTCGGTGACGGTGAGCGAGACGATCCGCACGGCCGGGTCGGTCATCTGCGCGAGCACGGCCTCGGGGTCGTCGGGCGCGAAGAGGTAGCGGGCGATCGAGCCGATCACGCGGGGGTCGCGCGTCCCGTCGGGCGCCTTCGTGACCAGGGTGTACAGGGAGTCCTGGGCGTCGAGCGCGTCGCGCATCCGAGCGTCGCCCGGCAGCAGGCCGACGCCGCAGAGCGCCCAGTCGAGGTCGCGTCCGGCGTTCATGAGGCGATCGAGATACATCGCCTGGTGGGCGCGGTGGAAGCCGCCAACGCCGAAGTGGACGATGCCGACCCGTCGCTCGTCCAGCGGCTGCTGCGGGGTGGCGACCTCGCCGCGCGCGGCGATCTCGGGGAGGGCGGCGGAGGTCAGTGCGGTCGGAGCGGTCATCGGCTCATCCTTCGACGAGGAATCGGGGGTGCGCCCGACGATACACACTCCGACGTCAGATGAGCAGAAGGTGGCGCTCACCTGTTCGACGCCGGGGTCACCGCGGACCCGAGGGCGCTGAGCGGCGGCGCGGTCGACCCGAGGCGGCACGGCGGCGCAGCGCGCGACCCGATCGGCCAGCACAGCAGAGGCAGAGCGGCCGGCCGAGCACGAAGGGGCGCGCTCAGCCCAGGAGCGCCTCGACCTGCTCGGCGAGCCCGGGGGCGAGGACGATGTCGTCGACGAGACCGGAGCGGGCCGCGGCGAGCACCGCCTCGGGATGGCCGACGGCGGGGATCGCGGCGATGACGCGGGCACGGCGGAGCTGGTCGGGCCGCACCCCGATCACGCGGTCCTCGACGGCGGAGTGCCACACGGCACCGCTCTCGCCGAGCAGGATCCCACAGATCTCGGCGGCCACGCCGGCGTCGAGGGCGCGCTGCTGCTCGGCGGGGCGCAGGCGGCTCCAGAGGGTCGAGGCCCCGTCGGCCCAGGCGCCGACGGACACGGTCGCCACGTCGAGCCCGTCGGCCGCATCGAGCGCCGTGCGCACCTCCTCCATGGAGCGCAGCGAGGCCGCGACCTGCGGGGAGTCGACGATGAGCGGAGTGGGCAGGGCCCAGACCTGGCCGCCGGAGCGGGCGCCGAGCTCGTGGACCAGCGCCGAGGACTGCGCGGTCGAGTGCCCGGCGGTGCTCACGGGGCCGACGAGCTGGACGATGTCGGCCGCGGGCAGCGCATCGAGCGCGGCGGGCAGATGCATCAGGGTGCGCGACCAGGCCACGCCGAGACGTCCGCCCTCCCGCAGGTGACGGATCAGCAGGCCCGCGACCTGGCGGGCGATCGCGGCGCGGGGCGCCTCGCCGGAACGAGCGACCGCGACGGTGACGGAGGAGATGCCCAGGCGCTCGGCGAGCGGGGAGAGGTCGCGGCCGGCGGCGGTCGGATCGACGACCTCGATGCGGACGATGCCCTCGGCGCGCGCCTCGTCGAGCAGGCGCGCGACCTGGAAGCGGGAGAGTCCGTGGCGCCGGGCGAGCTCGATCTTCGGCACGCCCTCGAGGTGGTGCTCGCTCGCGAGGGCGACCTTGAGCGCGATCGCGTCGGGCGCATCGCCGCCGGCTCGCACATCCGCCGTCCCGGCTGGCGCATCCGTCTTCCCGGCGCGGACGTCCGCAGTCCCGGCACGCGTGTCCGCCTTCCGGACTCCGACCTTCTCGCCCGCCTTCCGGGCCGCGGTCTGCTCGTCCACTCCCGACTCCTCCCTCCGCCCACTGCACAGATCCCCTCAGGTGAGGGCTGATACTTGCTCGACTGAGCGTATATGACTACGCTCACCCTCAGTTGAGAAGCCTCCCCGCTCATCTGAGCGAACGGTCGTCCCGTCGGCCGTGCCCTCCCGGGCACGCCCCCGAGGCGCTGACCGTGCCCGCCCTCCGCGACGACGCGCCCGAGCGGCCCGTCTCCGCGATGTTCACAGGAGAACAGCGCATGGGTCCCCGTCCCCACCCCTCACCCCCGCCACGGCCCTCCCGTCCCCGACGGCGCACGGTCCTCGGCGCCGGGCTCGCCGCGGGCCTCGGTGCCGCCGGCCTCGCCGGATGCGGCGCCGGCTCCTCCGCCGGCGGGAAGGAGTCGATCGTCGTCGCGATCGTCTCGAACCCGCAGATGCAGGACGCGATCAGCCTCATCGACCGCTTCACCGCCCAGCATCCCGACATCGACGTGCGCTTCGTGTCCCTGCCGGAGAACGAGGCGCGCGCGAAGATCACCGCCTCGGTCGCCTCCGGCGGCGGCGAGTTCGACGTCGTGATGATCTCGAACTACGAGACCCCGCTGTGGGCCCCGAACGGCTGGCTCACCGACCTCGAGTCGTACATCGCCCGCACCGAGGGCTACGCGCCGGAGGACTTCGTCCCCACGATCAAGGACGCGCTCACCGTCGACGGCGCGATGTACTCCGTCCCCTTCTACGGCGAGAGCGCCTTCCTCGTCTACCGCCAGGACCTCTTCGACGAGGCGGGCCTGACCATGCCCGAACGTCCCGGCTGGGACGAGATCCGCTCCTTCGCCCGGACCCTGCACGACCCCGAGGCGGGCATGAGCGGGATCGCGCTGCGCGGACTCGCGGGCTGGGGCGAGAACCTCGCCCCGATGAGCACCGTGATCAACACCTTCGGCGGCTGCTGGTTCGACATGGACTGGGCGCCGCGACTGGACTCCCCCGAGGTGCACGACGCCGTGGCGCTCTACGTCGACACCCTGCGCTCCTACGGCCAGCCCGGCGCCGCGACCTCCGGCTTCGGCGAGTGCCTGACCCAGTTCAGCCAGGGCAACGCCGCCATGTGGTTCGACGCCTCCTCGATGGTCTCCGGGGTGGAGAACCCCGACTCCTCGACCGTCGTGGGGAAGACCGGCTACGCGCTCGGGCCGACGAAGGACACCGAGTACGCCGGCTGGCTCTACTCCTGGGCGCTCGCGATCCCCGAGACCAGCCGCAAGAAGGACGCGGCCTGGGAGTTCATCGCCTGGATGACCCACCCCGACTACTTCCAGCTGGTGGGCCAGGAGATCGGCTGGGAGGCGCTGCCGCCCGGATCGCGTCTGTCCACCTACGAGATCCCCGAGTACGCGGAGCTCTCGAAGACCTACGCAGAGCCGACCCTCGACTCGATGGAGAACTCGACCCAGGAGAACTCGATGACCGTGGACGTCCCCTACGACGGGCTGCAGAACGTCGTGATCCCCGAGTTCCAGGACCTCGGCACCCGCGTCGGCCAGCAGTTCTCCGCCGCGATCGCCGGGCAGAAGAGCGTCGGCGAGGCCCTCGACCAGGCGCAGGGCTTCGCCGAGTCCGTCGCCCGCACCTACGGCTGGGAGGGCTGAGCCATGACCGCATTGGACACCGCACCCGCGCCCGGAGGGCGCGCCCCGTCGGCCGACGGGGCCCGCTCCCACCGCCGCGAGGACGGGACCTCCCGCGCCGAGGGCTGGCGTCGTCGGCTCCCGCTGATGCCCGCCTTCGTGTTCGTCGTGATCTGCACCCAGATCCCGTTCCTGCTCACGATCTGGTACTCGCTGCGCTCACGGAACCTGCTGCGCCCCGAGGGCGAGACGTTCGTGGGGCTGCGGAACTATCTCGACCTCGCCGTCGACTCGACCTTCCGCACCGCGGCGCTGAACTCGATCCTCATCACGCTGGGCTGTGTGCTCGTCTCGCTGCTGCTGGGGCTCGGGCTCGCGCTGCTGCTGGACCGGGAGTTCGTGGGCCGCGGATTCATCCGCACCCTGCTGATCACGCCGTTCCTGATCATGCCGGTGGCCAGCGCGATGCTGTGGTCGATCTCGATGTTCGACCCCACCTACGGGCTCGTGAACTGGCTGATCGGCACCGTCGGCATCTCCCCGGTGGACTGGACCAGCCAGTTCCCGATGCTCTCGATCATCGTCGCGCTGGTGTGGCAGTGGACGCCGTTCATGATGCTGCTGCTCCTGGCCGGCCTGCAGTCCCAGACCGGCGACGTGCTCGAGGCGGCGCAGATGGACGGGGCCGGGACGTGGACCACCTTCGTCCACATCACTCTCCCCCACCTGCGGTTCTACCTCGAGCTGTCGGTGCTGCTGGGCGCGATCTACGTGGTCAACACCTTCGACCAGATCTACCTCATGACCGCGGGCGGGCCCGGCACGGCGTCCGCGAACCTGCCGTTCTACATCTACCAGCGTGCCTTCCTCGGCTTCGACATCGGGCAGTCCGCCGCGATGGGCGTGGTCACGGTCATCGCCACGATCGTCATCGCGACCTTCGCGCTGCGCCTGATCTTCACGAGCATCAACACCAAGGAGCAGTCATGACCGCCACCCTCGATCGACGAACTGCGAGGAACGAGCGGGAGGAGAGGGAGTCATGAGCACAGCGACAGTCTCCCCGTCGGCCGCTCCTGCCGCCGTGCGCGCTCCCCGCGCCCGCCGCGGGAAGGGCCGGATCGGCGGGCACCTGCTCTCCGTCCTCGCCTGGGCGGTCGGCCTGCTGTTCTTCGCCCCGGTGGCATGGATGGTGCTGACCAGCTTCAAGCAGGAGTCGCAGGCCGCCTCGAACCCGCCCGCCTTCTTCTTCACGCCGACGCTCGAGCAGTACACCTCGATCATCAGCTCCGCCCAGGTCGGCTCGTACGTGCTGAACTCGGCGCTCGCCACCGGCATCTCGACGCTGCTGGTGCTGGTCCTCGCGGTGCCCGCCGCGTACGCGGTGAGCATCCGGCCCGTGAAGCGCACGCAGGACGTGCTGTTCTTCTTCATCTCCACGAAGATGCTGCCGGTGGTCGCGGTGATCATGCCGATCTACGTGATCGCCGGGCAGATCCGGATGCTCGACAACATCCTCACGCTGATCGTCCTGTACACGGCGATGAACCTGCCGATCGCGCTGTGGATGATGCGCTCGTTCTTCCTCGAGGTGCCCGGCGAGGTGCTCGAGGCGGCCTCGATCGATGGCGCCTCACTGCTGCGCACCATGCGCACGGTGCTGCTGCCGATGGTCGCCCCGGGCGTCGCCGCGACGGCGCTGATCTGCGTGATCTTCGCGTGGAACGAGTTCTTCTTCGCCCTGAACCTCACCGCGGCGAACGCGGCGACCGTGCCGATCTTCCTGATGTCGACCATGACCTCGGAGGGGCTGTTCCTGGCCCGGCTCTCGGCCGCCTCGGTGCTCGCCTCGCTGCCGGTGGTGCTCGCCGGCTGGATCGCACAGAAGCAGCTGGTGCGCGGCCTGTCGATGGGTGCGGTGAAGTAAGCGGCCGGGCCGACCGGAACCGTCGGCCGGGCCGCTCACCTCTCACCGTCGGCCGGGCCCCGCCCCTCACCGCCGGGCGGACCGCTGCGAGACGTGGCTTTCTGCTCCTATCAGGCCCGATAGAGACAGAAAGCCACGTCTCGATGAGTGTCGGCGCCCGCGGCCCGGCCGCCGTTCAGTCGCCGGGGACGTCGCGCTCGATCTCGGCGAGCCAGGCGGTCGACGCGGCGTCCGAGGGCATCCGCCAGTCGCCGCGCGGTGAGAGCGAGCCGCCGGCCAGCACCTTCGGGGCGTTCGGCAGGGCGGAGCGCTTGAACTGGTTGGAGAAGAAGCGCCTGGTGAACACGGTCAGCCAGTGCTTGATCTCCTCGCGGGAATAGGCGCGGCGGTCCTCCTCGGCGTAGCCGGCCGGCCACTGACCCGCCTCCGCATCACCCCAGGCCTGATGGGCGAGATAAGCGATCTTGCCGGGGCCGTAGCCGCGACGCAGCAGGTGATAGAGCGCGAAGTCGTGCAGCGCGTAGGGGCCGATGGAGTCCTCGGTGGACTGCGCCTTCTGCCCGGGCGCGGTGGGGATCAGCTCCGGGGAGATCTCGGTGTCGAGCACGGCGCGCAGCACCTCGGCGGTCGCGGCGTCGAAGACCCCCTCGGAGATGACCCAGCGGATCAGGTGCTGGATGAGGGTCTTCGGCACGCCGGCGTTCACGCCGTAGTGGGACATGTGGTCGCCCACCCCGTAGGTGCACCAGCCCAGCGCCAGCTCGGAGAGATCGCCGGTGCCCACCACGATGCCGCCGTGGTGGTTCGCGAGGCGGAACAGGTAGTCGTAGCGCATCCCGGCCTGGACGTTCTCGAAGGTCACGTCGTACACCGGCTCACCCTCGCCGAATGGGTGACCCATGTCCTTGAGCATCTGGGTGGAGGCGGGGCGGATGTCGATCGTCTCGAAGCTCGCGCCGATCGCCCTCGAGAGCAGCTCAGCGTTGGAGCGGGTGTGCTCGGTGGTGGCGAAGCCCGGCATCGTAAAGGCGAGGATCTCGGAGCGGTCTCGGCCCAGCAGGTCCATCGCGCGGGCGCACACGATGAGCGCGTGGGTGGAGTCGAGTCCCCCGGAGACGCCGATGACCGGGCGGGTGCCGCCGGGCTTGTCCCCGCCGATCTGCTTCAGACGTCGCACCAGCCCTGCGACCTGGATGTTGTACGCCTCGTAGCAGTCCTGGGCGAGGCGCGCGGGGTCGTCGGGCACGAAGGGAAAGCGGTCGAGGTGGCGGCGCAGCGGGCCGGTCGCGGGCGGGGTCCGCAGGGCGGGCAGCTCAGCACCGGTCGCGGCGGAGCGGGCGTCGTGCTGTGCCTGCGCGGCGCGACGCCGGCCGCCGAGGAGGATCGGGTCGGGCAGCTCCTCGTCGGCGTCGTCGGCCTCGTCGTCCCAGAATTCGGTCGGCTCCCACGGACCGAAGAGGCTCGTCTCCTCCCAGCCGTCGAACTTCTCGAGCGAGGTCGCATGGGTGCGGCGGTTGTCGTCGAAGGTGTTCTGGCGGCGGCGCTCGGCGACGATCCGGTCGAGGTCGACGTCGACGATCGTGGAGCGCACGCCCGTCGGGAACCGCTCGGACTCGCCCAGCAGGTCACCGCACTCGTAGACGAAGGTCTGTCCGTCCCAGGCGAGATCCGTCGTGGACTCCCCCTCGCCGGCGGCGGCATAGATGTACGCGGCCTGGCCGCGGGCGGAAGCGGAGCGGGCCATGAGCTTGCGGTCCTCGGCGCGGCCGATCGTGATCGGGGAGCCCGACAGGTTCGCGATCACGGTGGCGCCGGCGAGCGCGGCCTCGGCCGACGGCGGGACCGGCACCCACATGTCCTCGCAGACCTCGACGAACAGCGACAGGCCGGGCACGTCCTCGACTTGGATGATGCCGTGCGGGGTGAGCTGCGCGAACTGTCCGCCGAGGATCACCTCCTCGCCCGCCGCGTCGTCGCCCGGGGCGAACCAGCGCCGCTCGTAGAACTCGCGATAGGTGGGGAGGTTCTGCTTCGGGGCGATGCCGAGGATCTGCCCGCGGTGGATGACGACGGCGCAGTTGAAGACGCGGGAGCGGTCCTTCGCGCGCAGCGGGGCGCCGAGCACGATGATCGGCATCAGCTCCTCGCTCGCCTCGAGCACGGTGAGCACCGCCTGCTCGGCCGCGTCCAGCAGCGGCTCCTGCAGGACGAGGTCGTCGAGGGAGTAGCCGGTCAGGGACAGCTCGGGGAAGACCGCGATCCCGACCTGCTGGTCGTGCAGGTCGCGCAGCACCTCGAGGTGGCGCTCGGCGTTCGTGGCCGGGTCGGCGAGCGCGACCGGCAGCGTCACCGCGGCGACGCGCACGAAGCCGTGGTCGTAGATCGAGGCATGGGGGTCCGTGGCCGCGGCCGCGTGACCGGCGGTGTCCGTCGCAGAGGTCATGGCCCGAGCGTAGTGCGCCGCGCCCCTCCCCGTCGGCCCCTGGCCGGGACGGACAGCGCCACGACCTGGGCGACGCTGCGATAGTTTGACCCGGTGGAACATCGGCACGGCGCAGGCGGGAGGCATCGACGATGAGCTCCCGCAGACCCCTTCTCGGCTGGCTCCTGATCGCCCCGAGCCTGATCGGCGTCACCTGCTTCCTGATCCTGCCGGTGGTGCTCGCCTTCGTGGTATCCCTGTTCCGCTGGGACCTGCTGGGCACGCGCACCTTCCTGGGCCTGGACAACTACGCCTCCCTGCTGTCCGACGGCGCGCTCGCGAACTCCCTGCTGGTCACGGGCGTGTTCACGCTGATCTCGGTGCCGGTGTCGCTCGCGATCGGGCTCGTGCTCGCCACGCAGCTGGTGCGGGCGCTGCCGGGCTCGGCGATCGTGCGGGTGATCGTGGTGATCCCGTGGGTGTGCGCGCCGCTCGCGCTCGGCGTGGTGTGGAAGTGGATCTTCCAGCCGTCGGTCGGCGCGCTGAACCAGATCCTCGGGGTGCGGATCGAGTGGCTGACCGATCCCTCGCTCGCCCTGCCGGCGGTCGCCTTCGTCGCGATCTGGCAGAACGTCGGCTACATCTCGCTGTTCTTCCAGGCGGGGCTGTCGCGGATCCCCGGCTCGATCTACGAGGCCGCCCGGATCGACGGCGCGAACGCCGGGCAGCAGCTGTGGTTCATGACGATCCCGCTGCTGCGCCCGACGACGTTCTTCCTCGCCGTCACCCAGGTGGTCGCCTCCTTCCAGGTGTTCGACATGGTCTTCGCCCTCACCGGCGGCGGGCCGCAGCACCGCACCGAGGTGATCGCCTCCCTGATCTACCACGAGGCCTTCGAGGCCAGCCGCCTGGGCCGCGCGAGCGCGGTGGCGGTGATCCTGTTCGTCCTGCTGGTGGTGATCACGGTGATCCAGCAGCGCTGGTTCTCCCAGCGCATCACCTACGACATGAGCTGAGAGGAGGGACGAGATGACTGCTCACGATCCGAGCCCGGCCGACGGGCGCTCCGCGCCTGCTGCCGACGACGGCTCCGTCGGCCGCGATCACAGGCGCACCGCCCGCCCCTCCGGGGGCCGTCGGCCGCTGACCGGCTCGCTGCTCGCGCGCCGCGTGCTCGGCGTCGGCGCGACCTATCTCGTGCTGATCGTCGCGGCCGTGCTCACGCTCGGGCCGTTCCTGTTCTCGGTGATGACCGCGCTCACCTCCACCACGCAGTTCGCGCAGGAGGGGCCGCTGTCGATCCCCGCCCCGCCGGTGCTGGACAACCTGATCGCCCTGTTCAGCTCCGAGGACGGCTTCGTCACCCCCGTCGCGGTGACCGTGCAGATGGTCGCCGTGATCCTGGTGGGGCAGATGGTGTTCTCGGTGCTGGCCGCCTATGCCTTCGCCCAGCTCCGCTTCCCCGGCCGTGACCTGCTGTTCTGGGTGTACATCGCGACGCTGATGGTGCCGCAGGTGGTGGTCGTGGTGCCGCTGTACCTGATGCTCTCGGAGATGGGGCTGCGCAACACCTTCTGGGCGCTCGTGCTGCCCTTCGTGCTCGGCTCCCCCTACGCGATCTTCCTGCTGCGGGAGAACTTCCGCGGCATCCCCTCCGAGCTCATGGACGCGATGCGGATCGACGGCGCCGGGACGCTGCGCCTGCTGTGGCACCTGGTGGTGCCGCTGAACCGGCCGATCATCGTCACCCTCGTGCTGATCACGGTGGTCACCCACTGGAACAGCTTCATGTGGCCGATGGTGATCACCTCCGGGCCCGAATGGCGGGTGATCACCGTGGCGACCTCTGCGCTGCAGTCGCAGTACAACAACAACTGGACCCTGGTGATGGCCGGGACGACGCTGGCGATGCTGCCGCTGGTGATCCTCATGATCGTCTTCCAGAAGCAGATCACCCGCTCCGTCGGCGACGCGACGCTGCGCTGAGGGCCGCACACCGCCCCGTCTCGGTAGGTCATCCAGCGCCCCCCGACGGGGCCGGCGGACGATAATGGGCAGGACATCACTTCCCGGAAGGACCTCCCATGCTGAAGCGTCGTACCCTCCTCTCCTCCTTCGCCGCCGCCGGCCTGCTCGGCACCGCGGCGGCCTGCTCCCCGTCGGGCGGCGGTGACAGCGGCTCCGGCGGCGAGGGCGGCGGCAGCGACGCCGGCGGCAGCAGCGGCGGCGACAAGGGCACGCTGACCTTCCGCCTGTGGGACGAGAACGCGGTGGCCGCCTACGAGGAGTCCTTCGCCGCGTTCACCGAGCAGTCCGGCTGGAACGTGACGATCGACGTGGTGCCGTGGGCGGACTACTGGACACGCCTGCCGCTGGACGTCGCCAGCGGCGATGCGGCCGACGTGTACTGGATGAACTCCGCGAACTACGTGCTGTACAAGGACTCCGGCGACCTGCTGGACATCAACGAGGTCGTCCCCGACGGCGCCTCGCAGTGGGAGAAGGCCGTGGTGGACCTGTACTCGCGCGACGGCGGGCTCTGGGGCGTGCCCCAGATCTGGGACTCGATCGCCGTGTTCTACAACAAGGCGCTGGTCGAGGAGGCGGGCGTGGATCCGTCGGCCCTCGCCTTCGACCCGGCCGCCGACACGGACTCCCTGCGCGAGGCGGGCCGGAAGCTCACGGTGGACGGCGAGGGCCGCCACCCGGGCGAGGACGGCTTCGACGTGGACTCCCGTGCGCAGTTCGGCTTCAACTCGCAGGCCGACCGGCAGGCGATCATCGGCCCGATGCTCGCCTCCAACGGCGCGCAGTGGCAGGACGAGGACGAGTACACCTTCGCCTCCCCCGAGGGCATCGAGGCATTCCAGTACATGGCCGACCTGATCAACGTCGAGAACATCGCGCCCAGCGCCGCGGACACCAACGAGAACGGCGACTTCACCCGCGACCTGTTCACCCAGGGCAAGCTCGCCCTGTTCCAGTCCGGGCCCTACAACCTGCTGCCGGTCTCCGACGGCGTCGCCGACTCCTTCGAGTGGGCGCTCGCCGCCCCGGTCGCCGGCCCCGACGGGGCGAAGTCGCTGGTCCACGGCGTGGTCGCCGTCGGCAACGCGAAGGCCGACGACGAGCAGCAGGCCGGCATCGCCGAGCTGCTGACCTGGCTCGGCTCGAAGGACGGTCAGCTCCCGCTCGCGGAGCAGGGCGTCTCCTTCCCCGGCCACGTCGACGCGCAGGATGCGTACATCGAGTTCTGGAAGGGCAAGGGCGTGGACGTCAGCGTGTTCGTCGAGGCGGCGAAGAACCCCGCCGAGGCCGACACCGGCGCCCGCGCGAACGCCGGGCTGACCGCCGCGATGCCGATCTTCCAGGAGGTCTTCATCGGACGGCTCTCCGCCGCCGACGGGATCCCGCAGGCGCAGGAGGAGGGCAACGCCGCCATGGCGGAGTGAGCCGCGGGCTCTCCACCGCTCCCTCACAGTTCGTGCCCCGAACGTGCCCAGGAAGGGCTGTCGCTCCAGGTCAGGGCGTGGGAATCTAGCCCCATGACACAGAGCGCACCCCCGGACGGCCCGCCTCCGCCCCTCCCGCCGGTCGACCATGCCTCCCCGCAGAGGGCTCCCGGCCCGGAGGGGCCGGGGATCGCCGCCGAGCACGTCAGCCGCGCCTTCGGCAGCGTGCAGGCGGTGGCGGACCTGAGCTTCACCGCGCCGCGCGGGGCGGTCACGGCACTGGTCGGCCCGAACGGCTGCGGCAAGTCGACGCTGATGCTCATGCTGGCCTCGCTGCTGGCCCCCGATTCGGGCCGGGTGCTGGTCGGCGGTGTCGACCCCGCGGAGGACTCCGCCGCGGTGCGCGCGCAGGTGGGCTGGATGCCGGACCAGTTCGGGGCGTGGGACTCGCTGCGGGTCGCCGAGGTGCTCGAGGTGATGGGCCGTGCCTACTTCCTGCCCACCGCGCAGCTGCGCGGGAGGGTGGACGAGCTGCTGGAGCTGCTGGACCTCGTGCCGCTCGCGCAGCAGCCCGCGCACGTGCTCTCCCGCGGGCAGAAGCAGCGCCTGGGCCTGGCTCGTGCGCTCGTGCACGACCCGCAGGTGCTGGTCCTCGACGAACCCGCCTCCGGCCTGGACCCCGCCTCGCGCCGACGCCTGCTGCAGGTGGTCCGCTCACGGGCGGCTGGCGGCGCGACCGTGCTGGTCTCCAGCCACATCCTCGGCGAGCTCGAAGAGATGGCCGACCACGTCGTCTTCATGGACGGCGGCCGCGCCGTGGACGCCTCGAGCCTCCGCGACCTCGCCGCCCGGCCGCGCCCGTGGCGGATCTCCTCGCTGCACCACCAGGCGCTCGTCGAGGCGCTCGATCACCTGCAGGTGCGCCACGGCGAGGTGCTGCCCGGCGACCGCACCACCTCCGGTCATGCGGAGGCGGTGGTGGAGCTGCCCGACGACGCGACCGCCGCCCGCCTGCTCGCGGATCTCACCGCCGCGGGCGCCCGGATCATCGGCTTCGGCCCGACGACGGGTCGGCTCGAGGCCGCCTATCTCGCCTCCGACGCCGCCCAGCGAGAAGGAGCCCTGTGATGAGCACTCCCCAGACCCTCGAGGCCGGTCCCGGGACCGACCGTCCCCGCGGCCGCGGCAGCTATGCGCTGCGCTGGCGCGGCCTGCGGCTGGTCACCTCGCTCGAGCTGCGCCAGCGCCTGCGCTCCAAGCGCTGGTACGTGGCACTGGCGGTGTGGACGCTGGTGATGATGGGCATCGGCGCGCTCGGCCTCGGCCCGACGCTGTACTCCGCGCAGTGGGAGGACGTCGGCCCGATCGCGGCGATGGTGTTCAGCCTGCAGATGATCCTGGTGCTCTTCGCGATGCTGCTGGTGGTGCCGGCGCTGTCGGCCGGATCCATCAACGGCGACCGCACCGCCGGGACCCTCGCCACGCTGCAGGCCAGCCTGCTCAGTCCCGCCGAGATCGTGCTCGGCAAGCTGCTCGCGGGCTTCCTCACCGGCCTCGCCTTCCTGGTCCTCGCCCTGCCCTCGCTGGTGCCGATCGCGCTGCTGGGCAGCATCGGGATCCTGTACATGCTGCGGCTGCTCGGGGTGATCGTGCTGCTCACCCTGTGCGTGACCGCGGTGGGGCTCGGGCTCTCGGCGCTCACCTCGCGGCAGCTCGGCTCGGTGGTGCTCGCCTACGTGATCGTGTTCGGGGTGACGGTGGTGCTGCCGATCGCGTGGGGCTCCACCGCCGTAGTGCTGAACGAGGAGCGGGAGGTCACGAACTACTACACCGTCTACGACGACGAGTACTCGATGGAGAAGAGCCGGTGCGCGGCGGAGCAGGTCGAGGAGACGGTGCCGCGGCTGGACCTCTCCCTGCCGCTGCTGTGGGGGAACCCGGTGGTGCTCCTGGCCGAGGCCGCGCCGACCCTTCCTGCGGACTACGACCCCCTCGAGGACCCGGACACGGACCTGCTGACGACGCTGAAGACCGGGATGCGCTCCGCCGCGACCACCACCCACCCCGTCCACTCCGTGTACTGCTCGCCGGACGACCCCGGCTATCCCACCGATCTCGGCACGCCGCCGAACCGTCCGGTGTGGCCGATGGGTCTCGGGCTGTGGCTGCTCGCCGGGGCGCTGTCGCTGCTGGTCGCCGTGCGGCGGCTCGCCGTGCCGATCCGACGGCTCGGCGCAGGCACCCGGATCGCCTGAGGCGACGGGGCCGGTCGTGGTCAGGTGCTGGCGTCCCGCGTTCCGGTACGGCGATATATCCGTACCGGGACGCAGGGCGCCATCAGTCGACCACGCGCCGAGGGCCGGTACAGGGCCGCCGGTTCAGCGCTCGCGCAGCCCGGTGACCGTGTCGGGGATGTCGTGCAGGTGCGAGGCCTGCTCGGAGGGGCTGTTGCCGCCGCCGGTGAAGGCCGAGCCCTCGGAGCCGAAGTCCGGCAGCACGCCCTGGGCGAGGTCCGCCTGCCGCACGGCGGTGTCGGAGGCGCCGGGGGCGTTCTCGTCCACCCACAGCCGCTCCCCCGCCGCGTCGAGGTCGAAGATCTCCAGCGCGTGGTCGCCGCCGTCGGCCTGGAGGCGCTTGCGCAGCGCGGCGCGCACCGCGGGGTCCTTCGCCCGGTCGGCGCGGGTGCCGAACTCGGGGGCGACCAGCGCGTACGGGGTCTCGCGGCGCATGTATCCGCCGGCCGGGCCGTAGAGCACGTCGCGCAGTCCGCTCTTCATCGCCTGCGTCGCCGCGAGGCCCAGCAGTGGCACGACCATGAGCGCGAGCAGGGTGAGGAACACCCAGGTCAGGGCCGTCCCGGCGCCGAGCAGCGGGAGCAGGACCGCGGCGAGGATGGTCCCGGCGAGCGTCCAGCCCGCGCAGAGCCAGCCGGTCAGCGCGCACACCCGCGCCTCCCACGGGTTCACGCGGGCCCGGTGCGCCCACTCGGCGTAGGTGCGCTGGTCGCGCACCTGGGCGCGGTGGCCGGAGGAGAGCTGGATCGCGAGCGCGGGGGCGAGCGCGCAGCCGGCCGCGACGAGCACGAGCAGGGGGAGCCCGACGGCGAGGTGCTGCCAGCGCAGCGGGGTCTCGACCTGGGACAGTCCCGTCGCAGACAGGGAGCTCAGGACGGTGACGAGGTCCGCGATGCCGAGCACCAGCCAGGAGGTCCCCGCGAGGGCGGGCAGAACCCAGGTCAGTGCCGAGCGGGCGATGAGGGCGAGCGCGGCGAGGGCGCCGCGGGGGCTCCTCGCCCCGTCGGCCGCGAGGGTGCCGGGGTTCGGCGGCAGGTGCCGGCGGTCCTGGGCGAGGTGCCGCCGGGCGGCGGCGCGTCGGCGCTCCGGGTCGGTGCCGATGCGCGCCTCGGTGTGCAGCGCCTCGTGGGAGGTGATCCCGAGCAGCCGCGCGGCGGGAACGGTGCGACGCACGAGCACCCAGGCGAGCTCGAGGGCGACCAGCCCGGCGCACCACACGGAGAGCGAGCCTGCGCCGAGCCCGGTCCAGGGCTGGGGCAGGCCGAGCACGACCGTGAGCGGCAGGGCGAGGACGGTGAGCACCGGCAGCGCGAGGAGCATCGCGGTGGTGCGGTCCTCGACGCCGCGCTGGAACTGCGTCTCGGAGAGGAAGCGGCGGGGCTGCAGCGGTGCGACCAGGCGCGGCACCAGCAGCGCCCCGAGCAGGCTCAGCACCGTCGCGACGGCCGGGAGCAGCAGGAACGCGGTCCACAGCCCCTCGGAGGTGAAGTTCAGGGCGCTCATCGCCTGGCGCAGGTAGGCCGGATCGCCGAGACCGGCGAGGAGGGAGAAGAACCAGAAGGTCGGCGAGGCGCCGACGACGTACAGGGTCAGCAGCACGTACCAGAGGCCGAGCAGCACGAGCGCCGGCGCCCAGAGGCGACGCAGCAGGCGGCGGAGGATCTCGCGCCGGGACTCGACCATGATCTCCCCCGGCGAGACCAGGTGCGTCTCCTCCTCCGGCAGCCGAGGCGGCGACGGCAGGTCCGTCAGCGGCGGCAGCGTCCGGGAGTGGGGAGAGGTCATCACGGGAACCGGCGGCGCCTCAGACGGTGCGGCGGCCGAGGAACGCGCGGCCCAGGGTCATCTCGTCGGCGTAGTCGAGGTCGCCGCCGACGGGCAGCCCGGAGGCGAGGCGCGTGACGGTCAGCTCGAGCGGTCCGAGCAGGCGGGAGAGATAGGCGGCGGTGGCCTCGCCCTCGATGTTCGGGTCCAGTGCGAGGATGACCTCCTGGGTCTCCCCGGAGCCGAGGCGGCTCATCAGCTGGGTGATGCGCAGGTCGTTCGGGCCGACGCCGCCGATCGGGTCGATCGCGCCGCCGAGCACGTGGTAGCGGCCCCTGAACTCGCGGATCTTCTCGATCGCGACGATGTCCTTGGACTCCTCGACCACGCAGATCACCTCGTCGCTGCGGCGCGGGTCGGTGCAGATGCGGCACTTCTCCTCCGCCGAGACGTTCCCGCAGATCTCGCAGAAGCGGACGGTGTCCTTGACCTGGACGAGCACCTCGGCGAGCCGGCGCACGGCGGCGTCGTCGGCGTCCAGCAGATGGAACGCGATCCGCTGCGCCGACTTGGGGCCGATGCCCGGCAGCTTGCCGAGCTCGTCGATGAGGTCCTGGACGATGCCTTCGTACACGCGTCTCACTCTAGTTCCCGGGGCCGACGTGCGGCGACGGCGTCGAGGTGGTGTGGATCGCGGCGCGCGGTGCCGAGCGCGGCGCTCGGACGGTCGGCCGCCGCCGAGCCGTCGCTCCTGAGAGGTAGGGCCGTCGTTCCTGGTGGACGAGGGCCCCGTTCGCGTCGGCGATCGATACGCTGACGATCCCGACCCACTCTCGATGCGGAGAACCATGGCCAGGCTTCCCGACACCCTCCTCGACGCCGTGCAGGCGCGCGTGCTCGAGGGTCTCGCCGACCTCGGCGCCCCTGACGCGCTGGCCGGCGAGATCGCGCAGCGCGTGGTCGCGTACCTGCGCAACACCTCCGAGACCACGGTGAGCGTGGAGCAGGACGGCACCACCTTCGTGATCACCGGCGACATCCCGGCGATGTGGCTGCGGGACTCCGCCGCGCAGCTGACCCCGCTGCTGCGGCTCGTGGTCGCCGGGGTCGGAGCCGCCGAGGACCGTGTCGCGCTGGTCGCGCTGCTCGCCGGTCTGCTGCGCCGCCACTGGCAGTACCTCGAGATCGACCCGTACGCCAACGCCTTCAACCGCGTCCCGGACTCCTCCCACTGGGACGCGGACGAGACCGAGCGCGACAACCCCTGGGCGTGGGAGCGCAAGTTCGAGCTCGACTCCCTCTCCTACGGCCCAGACCTCGCCTGGTGGTTGTGGCGCGCGACCGGGGACACCTCCTGGGCCGACGAGCGCCTCCTGCCCGCGGCCCGCGCGATCCTCTCCACCGTCCGGGCCGAGCAGCACCACGAGGAGCGCTCCGCGTACTTCTTCCGACGCTCCGGCGTGCCCGCCCAGGACACCCTCGCCCGGGAGGGGCGCGGCTCCCTGACCACGCCGAACGGCCTGGTGCGGGCGGGCTTCCGCCCCTCGGACGACGCCTGCGAGCTGGGCTACAACATCCCCGGCAACCACTTCCTCGCCCTCGCCCTGGAGCGTCTCGCGGAGCTGCTGGAGCAGGTCGCGGACGCCCCGGCGGACGCGGACGAGGCGCGGGCGCGGGCGGAGCAGATCCGTGCGGCGCTGGTCGAGCACGGCACGATCGAGGGGCCGACGGGCGAGCGGGTCTGGGCCTACGAGATCGACGGCCGCGGCGAGCACCGGTTCCTGGACGACGCGAACGTGCCGAGCCTGCTCGCCCTGCCGTACCTGGGCTGCGTGGCGCAGGATGATCCGCTGTACCTGGCCACCCGCGCCGCGGTGCTCTCGCGCAGCAACCCCTGCTACTACGAGGGGCTGTACCTCGAGGGCGTCGGCTCCCCGCACACCCCGAGAGACCATGTGTGGCCGATCGCGCTCGCGGTCGAGGGGCTGACCAGCGCGGAGCGCGGCGAGAAGCTGCGTCTGCTCGAGCTGATGATCCGCACGGACGGCGGGACCGGGATGATGCACAAGGGCGTGCACGTGGACGACCCGTCGGTGTTCACGCGGGAGTGGTTCTCCTGGTCGAACTCGATGTTCTGCGAGCTGGCGCTGGAACTGGCCGGTGTCCTGCGAGACCGGTCCGGCACGCACGAGGGGGCGGTTTCCCGCGCCTGAGCCCCGGGCATGACGGGGATCCACCGCAGAGGGCGGCGGCCCTGGCGGTGCTGGTGGCATCCCGCCTGCCGCGATAGCGTCTGACCGGGCCGCCGCCATCCTGCCCGGCCCGACGCCGACCGCGAACAGGACGAGTACCGATGTCGCCGATGCCCGCCCCGTACGACGCCGCCGAGCCCGCCACCTCCTGCCGGATCACGGAGGCTCCCGAGATCACGACGGCCGTCGTGGTCCAGCACGACTTCCCGATGTACGACATGCCCGCCCTGATGGACGGCACGTTCTCCCATCTCGCCGAGGCGCTCGCGGCGCAGGGCATCCGCCCGATCGGCCCCGCGTTCTCCCTGCACCACCGGGCGCCGGTCGCGACGGCCGATCTCGAGGTGGGCTTCCCGGTGGACGCCCCGCTGACCGAGCCCCTCGAGCTGCCCAGCGGCTACGAGGTCATCGGGTCGAGCATCCCGGGCGGTCGCATCGCCTGGATCTCGCACATGGGCACCTACGGCGGCCTCGCGGAGAAATGGGGGGCGTTCACCGAGCAGGTCGGGGAGTCGGATGAGCAGATGACGTACCCGTTCTGGGAGTTCTACGTCACCGAGCCGCATCCCGACATGAACCCGGCGACCCTGCGCACGGACCTGTTCTCCCTGCTCGAGCCGCGCAGCTGATCGCCGTGCGGGCGGGTGCGCGCCGGTTCTGCACCCGCCGGCTCAGGCAGTCGGCCTCGCGGTGCTGACCCGAACGAGTCGGGTCAGCGCGGGCGGGTCTCGTCGATGACCTCGAGGACCCTGCCGCCGAGCAACTTCTCGATCACCTCGCGGCCGTTCCGGGTCGCGACGACGGCGTCCTCGTCGTCCCGGGTCGCGCCGCCGGTCGGGTCCGGATCGGCCTCCGATGCCTGATCCGACTGGCCTCGCCCTCCTCGCAGGCGCTGACCTGCGGTGCGGGACGCCATCGCGGCCTCGCGGACGAGCGCGGCGCCGCTGCGCGGCGCGTCTGCCGCCGACGGTGCGGCGGGTGCGGTGGTGGGGGCTGCGGCAGGCGGAGCCGACGGTGCCGCGGAGCGCGCCGGGGATGATCCCGAGGCGGTGCCGGTGACCGCCGCCGCGGCGCCCCAGGAGCTCGTCGCGCGTGCGGCGGCGGAGCCATCCGCGCCGCCCGGCGCGACCTGGCCGTCGGGCTGAGCTGGGTCGTCGTGCGGGACGGCACGGCCGAGCCCGGCCGGCGGGGCGGTGTCCGGCGAGGTGGGTGAGGCGACCTCGGGGGCCGCGCTGGACTCGCGCGGCATGTCGACGTCCTGTGCGACGTCCTCCGGCTCCTGGACCGGGGCCTCGCCCGGTCCTGAGGCGGAGGCGTCCGCCCCCTGCGCGAGGTGCGCGGCGGGCAGCGAGCGGACCACGCGACCCTCCGCGAGGGCACGCTTGAGCGCGTTCTGGCCGAAGGTGCGGGGCTCCTCCGCCGGCAGCCTGTCGCGTCCCTCGTCCTCGACCTCGAGCGGCGGGCCCGCTGACGCGGACCTCGGTCGCGCCTCGCCAGCAGCATCGCCCGCTGCCGACGCCGTGGACGCGGAGGCCCCGGGCGCCGACGGTGCGGCCGCCGCGGTGGATCGGGACGGAGCGGAGGGGGCGCCGGCTCCCGTGCCTCGGTCCTCGGGCGCCTCCGACCAGCGGCCTCCGCCCGGCGCCGCGGTGGTCGGCTGGTGCTGTGCGGGCGGGCCGTACTCCTCGGGGTCCGGCGGGTAGGGGTCGTCGGGCTCCGGCGGGAAGTCGTCGGCCGGGGCGTAGGAGGGTCCGGCCGGAGCGTTCCTCGCGGCGCGCGCGGCGGCGGCCATCGCTCGTTCCGAGGCGCGCTGGCCGACGGACGCGGGCTCCTGCCGCTCCGGACCGTCACCGCCGGCGGGCGCCGCCGACCGGGCGACCGACGACGGGCCGGCCGACGAAGCAGCCGAAGGAGCTGCCGACGGCGCTGCGGAGCCCGACGCGGACGGTGCGCGGGCGGGCGCCGAGTCGCGCGGCGCCATCGCGGAGGCGGCGTCTCCCCACGGCGCTCCCCCGGTCCGCGGAGCCTGGCCGCCGGACGGGTCCTCCGCGGTCGGACCACCGGAGGCTCCGCCTCCCTGTCTGCCCGGGCCGGGAGCGTCCTGCCCGACAGAGCCCTGCCCGCGGGGAGCCCAGTCGCCCGAACCGCCCCGGCCACCCGGGCCGCCCGGGTCACCGAAGTCGGCAGGGCCACCGGGGCCGGCGTTCCCCGGCCCGGCACCGCCAGGAACGTTCCCGCCAGGTCCTCTGCCGGCGGAGCCCGGACCTGCGGGGCCCCCTCCGCCGGGGCCTTCACCACCGGGGCCAGCGCTGCCGGGACCGGGATCCTCCCCGACGACGGCATCGACCATGACCTCGATGTGCATGATGCGACGGACAGCGTCGGCGAGGTTCTCCGCCGCCGTGCCGCGGCGGAAGGCGCTCACGAGGCCCTCTGTGCGGAAACCGAGCACGAGGGTGCTGCCGTTCACGCCGTTGACGTGCGCGTTCTGTGAGATCAGAGCCCAGCTTGGGCGGCGGATCTGCTGCAGCTCGTCGAGGATCGCGGACCAGTGCCCGCGCACTGCGTCGGCATCGATGCCGCCGCCCGAGGCGGGGGCACCCTGCGGCGCGGTCGGGGCGTCGGCGGATGTCGGAGCCGTCGGTGCCGGAGCGCCCTGGCCGCCTGGCTCCCCCTGCCCGGCCTGCGGCTCTCGACGCTCTTCGCCCGAGGCCTGGCCGGCACCGGCGAGCGCACCCCAGGAGGAGTCCTGGGCGGGTGCCGTCCGCGTCGGCTCGCCCTGCGGGCTCCCGCTCTGCGCGACGGCCGGGGCGTCCTGCGTCGGAGCGCCCTGCGCCGGAGCATTCTGCGTCGGGGCAGGCGGTGCGCTGGGGGCGGCCGCGGGGGCGGGGCGCCCGCCTCCGCGCGCCTGCCGGGCGGCCTCGGCGCGCTCCTGGGCGATGCGTCGGGCCTCCT
>NZ_JAKJJW010000039.1:0-29824 GCF_025669985.1 Brachybacterium atlanticum
TACGTCGCTCAGTCCTTGCCCTCTCGACCGAGCTCCTACCGGCTCGTCCCTCGCCAGTACGTCGCTCAGTCCTTGCCGAGGGTGATGAGGTGGTTCACCGGGCCGTGGCCGCCGGCGGTGCGGGAGAGGCGCCAGTCCTGCGCGTTCTCGCTCGCGCTCGCCACGAACTCGCGCGCCGAGGCGACGATCGTGGGCATGTCGTCGTCCGTGCCCGACTCGCCGATCTCCTGCAGCTCCCCCGCCCGATCGAACTCGGCGATCCGTGCGAGCTGGGCCGTCAGCGCGGCCGACAGGGTCGTGCCCGCCCCGCGCAGCGTCCGTCCCTCGATCCGCTGCGCCCGCAGCAGATCCGTGCCGCCGGGATGGACCAGCACGTCGACGACCTCGTCTCCCGGGAGCGACCCGCCCGTGATCAGGACGGAGCGGGGCCCCTTCGCGACGAGCGCGAGCGCGTGCTCGCGCATCTCCTCGATCGAGGTCGCCACCGCCCGGCGCAGCAGCTGCGCGGACTCCCTCATGGTCAGCACCAGCACGTCCACGAGCGGGAGCAGATCGTGCTCGATCGCCGCGGCGCCCTCCGCCGAGATCAGCGCCGTGCCGTCGGCGCTGACCATCACCGGGTCCAGCACCACGGTCCCGAAGCGCTCACGATGGGCCCGCAGCGCGGCCACGACCTCGGCGACCACGGCGGCGCTGCCCAGCGAGCCGATCTTCGTCGCGTCCAGCAGCAGCTCCTCGGAGACCGCGTCGATCTGGGAGCGCACCACCTCGGGCGGCAGCGGGTGCACCCCGCGCACGCCCTGTGGGGACGCGGAGACCACCATCGTCACGGCGCTCGCACCGTAGGAGCCCAGCGCCGTGAAGGTCTTCAGGTCCGCTTGGACGCCGGCGGCGCCGTCGGACTCCGATCCGGCGATGGACAGGACGAGGGGCGGGCGCATGCGATCTCCATCCGACGAGTGGACCGGGCCCCGGATGACCCGTGAGCGGAGAGTACCAACCGTCCCTGGCATCCCCCTGCCGGGACGCGGCGGCCCGGATGCCCGGCGGACGCGCCCGGTCGTGGGACAATCTCCCCCGGACGGGGGTCACGGGGACCCCGCCGGGAGGCGACCGGGGACAGGGCCCGGGACAGGGGAGGTGCCGATGACGCAGGAGCCGCACGGCGAGGGCTCGCCCGAGAGCGCCCCCCTGCCCGACTTCGCCTCCTCGACCTCCCCGACGGGACTCCCCGACTTCGGCGAGGACCACGGGCCGGCGACCCTCGGCGAGCCGAGCGAGCGCGCCCGCCACCGCACCCGGCTGACGATGATCGCCGTGATCGGCGGCTCGGTCGTCATCCTGCTCGTGCTGGCGCTGATCCTCTCCCAGACCGTCTTCCGCTCCGTGCTCGAGGATCCGGACCCGTCGGCCTATTCGACCGGGCCCCGCAGCGCCGAAGGCCAGTCCGAGTACGTCCCCGATCCCGAGGACCCGGACATCGCCCCTCCCCCGCCGATCTTCACCCAGGCTCCCACCACCGAGTGCACGGTCCCGCAGAACACGACCCCGCCGCAGCCCTCCGGTACGGGCACGGTGCGCGGCGGCGGGCTGGAGTACACCAGCCCCGAGGGCTGGGGCGATGGCTGGGCCGTCCACTCCCTGCCCTATCTCACCGAGATCGCGGCCGACGGCCGACGGGTCGAGGGCAGCTGGTACAGCGTCGTGAACCTCGGCCGGGTCACCTTCCCCGAGGACGAGGGCGGCTATCCCGGTCTCGAGGCCTCGGCCGTCGCGATCTTCCAGTGCTACGCCACCACCTCCGGGGTCGTCTCCCACTTCGGCGAGCACCCGGAGGTGACCGACTACCGCTCCGAGGTGATGACGGTGGACGGCACCGCCGCCTGGATCGTCCAGGCCACCTACCACTTCGAGGACCCCGAGGTGCTGGACACCTCGAGCGCCTCGATCGTCACGTCGATCGTCGTGGAGACGCCGAACGGCCCCAGCGCCCTGGCCAGCGACGTCGCCGCCGATCAGCCCGAGCATGTCCAGAACCTCGAGGACATCATCGCGAGCCTCGACGTCGTCGAGTGACCGACCGCTTCCCGATCCCCCTGCAGGAGCAGCCGTGCACACCGGACCGCAGTTCACCCCCACCCAGCCCGCCACCCCCGGCGGGGGCGGGGGCCGGGCGACGCCGCTGCTGATCGGCGGGATCGCCTTCGCCGCGGTGTTCCTGCTGATCGTCGGCGGCACCATCGGCTATCTCGTGCTCCGCGGGAACGGCGGCGAACCCGCCTCCGGCGGGACCGCGACCACGACGGACCCGTCGAGCGCCTCTGCGAGCGCGTCGGCGACCCCGACGGGCGAGGTCGAGGAGGAGCGCTGCTGGCAGCCGGAGACCATGGAGCGCGCCGGCGACAACCCCTCCGGGAAGCTGCGCGGCGGGGGCCTGCAGTTCATCCCGCCCGCGGTCTACGACCAGCGGCAGACGCCCCGCGGCGTCGCGTACGTGAACGACGCCCAGGGCGCCTACGCGCAGGTCGAGGACGGCTGGTACTCGGGAATGTTCGTCGGCGCGGTCGAGTGGCAGCCCGGCATCGAGTACCCGGGCAACGAGGTCGCCTCCGAGAAGATCGTCGCGTGCTACTTCGCCGCGTCGATCTGGGGAGACACCGAGGGGCGCACGCTCGACGACCAGGTCACCGAACCGGTGACGATCGCGGGCCTGCCCGGCTATCGCACCACCGCGACCGTGAACTTCGCGAAGGCCCCGATGGAGTTGACCTCCGCGACAAGCCTGACGGTCATCGTGCTGGACACCCCGCAGGGTCCGAGCGTGTTCATGCTCGAGACCGCGGTCGGCGTCGCCGAGCACGAGGAGGCCGCCGCCGAGGCCCTCGAGTCCCTCACCGGCGTCGCCTGAGCTCCTCCCCTGCCCAGGCCCGCCGCTCGGCCGGGGCGCTCCCTCACACCACCGAGGAGGCGAGGCGGCAGAGGTTGTCGATGACCTGCATGGTGCGGGGCCGGGACTCCCACTCCTCGCGCGTCAGCTGCCGGCTGCGGGAGCGGTAGGTGTCCTCCACCTCGCGCATCTTCTCCATGAAGTCGGTGCCGCCCACCATCAGCGAGCACTCCATCTGCAGCAGGAACGAGCGCATGTCCATGTTGGAGGAGCCGATCACGCTGACCGAGTCGTCGATCGTGACATGCTTGGCGTGCAGGATCGTCGGGGCGCGGTAGAGCCAGATCTTGACCCCCGCATCCAGCAGCGTCGAGTAGTAGGAGCGCTGGGCGTGGAAGACCAGGAACTGATCGCCGATCTCGGAGACGAACAGCTCCACCTCGACCCCGCGCCGCGCGGCGGTGATGAGGGCCGAGAGCATCGACTCGTCGGGCACGAAGTAGGGCGAGACCGCGACGATGCGCCGGGCCGCCGAGTAGAACAGCTGGTTGAACAGCAGCAGGTTGTTCTCCGCGACGAAGCCGGGGCCGCTGGGCACGAGCTGGCACTCGTAGGTGCCGGAGGAGTCCGGGGAGGGCCTCACCAGCGTCTCCACGGGCAGCATCTCGTCGGACTCGTAGTACCAGTCTGAGGCGAACAGCAGGTTCAGCTCCGAGACGATCGGGCCGCGGAAGCGGGCCATCGTCTCCTGCCAGTGCAGGCCGCGGCGGATGTTCGCGGGCTTGTCGTAGTGGGCGGCGATGAGGTTCTGGCTGCCCATCCAGCCGACCTCGCCGTCGACGATGACCATCTTGCGGTGGTTGCGCAGGTCCGGGCGCTGGAAGGCACCGTCGCGGAACAGGCGGATCGGCATCATCGGAGCGTGCTGGATGCCGTGGGCGTCGAGCTTCTGCCGCATCGCGCGGTACACGGCGCGGTGGCTGACCGCGCCCCAGTGGTCGTACAGCACCCTCACGGTCACGCCGGCGTCGGCCCGCTCCGCGAGCGCCTCGAAGAAGTCCTCGGTGACCTCGTCGAGGCCCATGATGTAGAAGAGCACGTGGACGCTCTCGCGCGCGGTGCGGATGTCCTCCGCCATCCGCGCGATCGAGGTGTCGTAGTCGATCTCGAGCTCAGCCGAGTTCTTTCCGGTCAGCGGGAAGGCGCCGAGCTCGCGGTTGAGCTGCACGGCGGACTGCAGCCAGCTGGGCGCGTCCTCGTCGAGCTCGCTGTCGGGGATCTCGTGGGCCCGCACCCGCAGCAGCCGGTTCACGGCCTTCTGCTTCGCGAGCCGGCGCTTCGGGAGCTGGGAACGGCCCAGCAGCAGGAACAGCGAGAAGCCGACGATCGGCAGCACCATGATCGCCAGCAGCCAGGCGAGCGCCGAGCCGGGCCGACGGTTCCGGGGGACGACGACCAGGCTGATCAGCCGCAGGACGACATCGATGCCGACGTAGAGATAGGTCCACACCAGGGCCCAGTTGTCGAGCACCCACTGCCACAGTCCCATCGGTAGTCTCCTCCTGCATCGTCGGGTCCCCGGAAGGCGGAACGGCGGGCCCCCGAGGGGACCCGCCGTTCAGCATACGGAGTGCGACGCCGGCGGCGCCGCGCGGTGGCGTCAGTCGTTGCCGCGCAGGATCATCAGGATCCGCAGCACCTCGACGTACAGCCACACCATGGTCACGGCGATGCCGAATCCGAGGCGCCAGGCGTACTTCCGCGGCGTGCCCGCCTCGACGGAGCGCTGGACGTCCTCGAAGTCCATCACCAGCGAGTAGGAGGCCATGACGACGGCGAGGCCGCCGATCACGAGGCCGAGCACGCCGTCGCGCAGGCTCTGCCCGGAGAGCAGCAGGTAGCCGATGTTCACGAGCCCGAACAGCAGGTACGCGACCATCGCGACGAAGAAGATCTTGTTCAGGCGCGGGGAGGTGCGCAGGACGCCGACCCGGAAGAGGACCAGCACGGTGGCGGCCACCGCGAGGGTGCCGAGCACGGCCTGCAGGCCGATGCCGCGGTAGGCGCCGCCCGCCGCCCACTCGAGGCTGCCGGTGATGCCGCCGAGGAACATGCCCTCGAAGGCCGCGTAGGCGAGCACCAGGATCGGCGAGGGCTGCTTCTTGAAGATGTTGACCAGCGACAGGACGAGTCCACCGATCAGGCCGACGAGGGTCGCGACGCCGGTGAGCGCGAGACCCGCCTGGACCCCCTGGTCGCCGGCGACGAGGCCGAGGGCGAGCGGCATCATCGCGACGGCGAAGCCGACCACGATGATCACGCCGAGGGTCGCGCTGATGGCGTTGAGCGCATCGCGCATGGTCATGCGACCGGTGTCGTGACCGGTGGCGGCCGGGCGGGCGTACATCGCCTCGAGCTGGTCGCCGCCCTGCTGGCCGAAGCCGGAGGACCACTGGGTGTCGGAAGCGGGTCCGGTCTGTGCGCCCTGGCCGAAGCGGGGGCCGCTGTACGCGCTGCCGCCCTGCTGCACTGCCTGGTCACGGCCGAACACGATGTTGTGGCGTGCCATGTGACTCCTCACGTGGGAATGATCGGGGGTCGACGGCGGAGCTCGACAGGGTCCACCGGACCGACCCGCCCAGCCTAACGGGCGTTCCCGAGATCCACCTGGGCGTGCTCTGCGCCGTGAGCGAAGCGTGACCCGCGCTCGGGGCCGCCGCCGCGCCGCTCCTCGCCCGTGCCGGCGCTCCTCGTGCAGGCGCCGGGCCCCGCCGGCTCAGACGGAGCTGATCACCTCGCGGAAGCGGCGCAGGCGCTCGTCGGTGCTGGAGAAGAACTCCTCCGGGCTGCCGTCCTGGAGGATCCGCCCGTCCTCGAGGAAGACCACCCGGTCCGCGACCCGTCGGGCGAAGGCGAGCGAGTGGGTGACCACCACGAGGGTGCGGTGCTCGGCGGCGAGGTCGGAGAGCACCGCGACCACCTCTGCGGCCAGCTCGGGGTCCAACGCGGAGGTCGGCTCGTCGAACAGCAGCACGTCGGGGTCCATGGCCAGCGCCCGGGCGATCGCGACGCGCTGCTGCTGGCCGCCGGAGAGCCGGTCGGGATAGGCCTCCGCCTTGTCGGCGAGACCCACCTTCCCCAGCAGCTCGCGCCCGCGTGTCTCGGCCTCCGCCCGGTCCAGGCCCAGGTTCTCGATCGGGGCGAGGGTGACGTTCCCGAGGGCGGTCAGGTGCGGGAAGAGATTGAACTGCTGGAAGACCATCGTCGAGCGGGAGCGGATCTGTCGGACGGTCCGGGCCGGGAGCCGGCCGCCCACGTCGATCGAGCCGTCGCCCAGGTCGAGGGTCCCCGCATCGGGCTGCTCGAGCAGGTTCAGGCAGCGCAGCAGGGTGGACTTGCCCGAGCCCGAGGGGCCCAGCAGCACCGTCGTGGTGCCGCGCTCGATCTCCAGCGAGACCCCCTCGAGGGCGACGAGCTGCCCGAAGGTCTTGCGGAGGCCGGCCACGCTCAGCGGCGGCCGGGCGTCGGGAGCGTTCTCAGGCGCGGACATGGGCGGACACCTTCCTCTCCAGCTGGTTCTGCCCGAGGCTCAGCAGAGACACCACGAGGAGATAGATCAGGGCCACCAGGGTGTACATGATCAGCGGCTCGTAGGTGGTCGCCGCGACTTGCCGGCCCACCTGGAACAGGTCGATGAGCGTGATCGCGAAGACCAGGCTGGTGCCCTTGACCAGGTCGATGAAGTCGTTCGCGAGCGGCGGGAGCACGATCCGCATCGCCTGCGGGGCGACGACGCGGCGGAAGGTCGCCGCGCGTGAGAGGTTCAGGGACCTGGCCGCCTCGAACTGGCCGCGCGGGATGGAGAGGATCGAGGCGCGCACGGCCTCCGAGGCGTAGGCGCCGGTGTTCAGCGCGAGCGTGATCACGGCTGCGGGGAAGGCGGCGAGCTCGATGCCGATGCCCGGGAGCCCGAAGTAGACGATGAACAGCTGCACCACCAGCGGCGTGCCGCGGAACACCTGCACATACGCCCAGGCCAGAGCCTTCAGCGGCACCGGGGAGTACAGGCGCGCGAGCGCGACCAGCACCGCGATCACCAGCGCGATCGCGAAGGACAGCAGGGACAGCGGGATCGTGACCTGGACCAGCGCGGCGAGCAGCCGCGGGAAGGACTCGATCCACAGCTCGAGGAAGCGGGGCACGGCGCCTCAGCCCTCCGGGGTGATGTCCTGACCCACCCACTCCTCGTAGATGGCGGTGAGCGAGCCGTCCTGCTTCATCTCCTCGAGGATCGCGTTCACCTCGGTCAGCAGCGGCTCCTGCCCCTGCTGCATGATGACGCCGACGGTCGTCTCGTCGGGCAGCTCCTCGTCGAGGAGACGGAAGTCCGCCTCCGGATGCTCCTCCTGGTAGGTCTGGAAGGAGATCAGGTCGTTCGCGGTCGCGTCGGCCCGGCCCTGGAGCACCAGCTCGATCGCCTCGGCGAAGCCCTGGACCGGCACGATCTCGGCGCCGAGATCCTCCATCTGGGCGGCCCAGTTGCTGGTCGCGGTCTGGGCGCTGCGCGCGCCGTCGAGCTCGGCGAGGGTCTGCACCTCGGAGTCCGCGGGCACGGCGACCCGGCCGATCGAGCGGGCGTAGGGCTCGGAGAAGGCGTAGACCTCCTCGCGCTCGGGGGTGATGCCGACGTTGTTGACCACGAGGTCGTAGCGGTCCACGTCGAGCCCCGCGATGAGGGAGTCCCATTCGGTCTCGACGTACTCGGGCGTCGCCCCGAGTCCTTCGGCGATGCGATCGGCGATCTCCTTCTCGAAGCCGACGAGCTCGCCGGAGCCGTCGTGGAAGGCGTAGGGGCGGTAGGTGCCCTCGAGCCCGATGCGTACGGTGCCGCTCTCCTGGATGCGGGCGAGGACGTCCTCGCCGCTGCCGCCGCCGTCGGAGGCGCCGGAGCCTCCTTCGGAGCTGCAGGCCGCCAGGACGGCGAGCACGGAGGTGCCGCCGAGGGCGAGGGCGAGGCGACGGGTGGGGCGCGGGGCGGGGCTCATGGTGATGTCCTCTGCGGTGGGTAGCGGTCGGGGGCGGGTCAGCCGGCGGCGGCGAGGGCCTGGTCGAGGTCCTCGAGGAGATCGGCGAGGTCCTCGATGCCGACGCTCAGGCGCAGCATCTCGGTGCTGATGCCCGCCGCGGCCTGGGCCTCGGGGGTCATCGCCTCGTGGGTCATGGTGGCGGGGCGGCAGATCAGCGACTCGACGCCGCCGAGGCTCACCGCGTAGGCCGGGTAGCGCAGGGCGCGAAGGAAGGCGACGCGGTCCAGACCGTCGGCGAGCTCGAAGGAGAGCACGGCGCCGCGGCCCGTGGCCTGGGCGTCGTGCAGGCGCGCCTCCTCCTCGCTGTGCGAGCCGGGGTACCAGACCCGGGCGATGCGCTCGTGACCGCGAAGATGCTCCACGATCGCCTCGGCGTTGGCCTGCTGGCGCTCCAGGCGCAGCGGGAGGGTCTTGATCGACTGGATCAGGCGGAAGGAGTCCTGCGGGCCGAGCACCCCGCCCTGGGCCTTCTGGGCGAGGCGGAGCGCGTCGGCGAGCCCGTCGTCGTCGGTGGTGACGGCCCCGGCGAGGAGGTCGGAGTGGCCGGCGAGGTACTTCGTGGCGGACTGCACGACGATGTCGACGCCGAGCGCGAGCGGCTTCTGCAGCACAGGCGTCATGAAGGTGTTGTCCACGATCACGAGGGCGTCGTGGCGGTGGGCTAGCTCGACGATGCGGCGCAGGTCGGTGATGCGCAGGGTCGGGTTCGCGGGGGTCTCGACGAAGACGGCGCGCGTGGCGGGGGTGAAGTCCTCGTCGGTGAGCTCGGCGAGGTCCGCGACGAAGCGGCCGGTGATGCCCCGTCCCGGCAGCACGAGGTCGACCAGGCGATAGGTGCCGCCGTAGACGCTCGCGGGGAGGATCACCTCGTCGCCGACCTCGAGGGTGGACAGCGAGGCGGCGGTCGCGGCCATGCCGGAGGCGAAGGCGAAGCCGTGGCGGGCGCCGTCCAGCGCCGCGAGGACCTGCTCGAGCTGGGCGCGGGTGGGGTTCGCCCCGCGCTGGTAGGCGTAGGCGCCGTCCTCGGTGGCGGGGTCGAGCTCGAAGGTCGAGGCCAGGTGCACCGGTGGGACGACGGCTCCGTGCTCGAAATCGCGCAGGGTATGCACGGCGGCGGTCTGGATGTGCACGGCAGCTCCTCATCGGGGGACGTCGGGGATGCGGCCACACTAGGTCGCCGCCTCCCCGGAGGCCAGGTGGGATGAACGACTGTGACGTCCAAGTGGAGCCGATGCTACGCCCAAGACCGCTTTATGGGCAGGGACGTCGGGCCCGTGCCCGCCGAGCCGTGCGTCGGCCCCACGGCGCCCTGCGGGGCCGACCCGGCGATCCGGCGGTCCGTCGCACCCGGCGCACGCGGCGCCCGTCGGCCCCGAGGATGCACGAGGGCCCGCGACCGTGATGGTCGCGGGCCCTGGCGGCGGGGGTCCAGCGGGATCCGGCGCCGACCGGTCGCTCGTCGCGCTCAGACGCCGGCCGGGACGACGGGGATCGAGCCGGTGATGGTCTCCTCGTGCTCGCTGAGCACCTGCAGGGTGCGGCGCGAGCGGACCTTCAGCGCGATCAGCGTGGTGACGACCATGGCGAAGCCGGTGCTCGCCAGCACGATCGCGACCACCATCGGCGCCTCGTAGCCGAAGCCCGCGGCGATCACGGCACCGCCGAGGGTGGCGCCGAGCGCGTTGGCGACGTTGAACGCGGCCTGGTTCATCGAGGCGCCCAGCAGCTCGGAGCGGTGGGCGATGCGGATCATCCAGGTCTGCATCGCGGGGCTCAGCGAGGAGTTCACCAGGTTCGCCGCGAAGAACGCGATGATCAGCGCGGTCAGCGACGTGTGGGCGACGGCGAAGAGCACCACGAGGGCGGTGATGTAGAGCGGGAAGCCGATCAGCAGCGTGCCCTTCAGGGAGCGGTCGGTGGTCACGCCGCCGACGATGTTGCCGATGGTCATGCCGAGGCCCGCGGCGGCGAGCACCCACGGCACCGAGCTCTCGGGGGCGCCGGTGACCTGGGTGGTGATGTCGGCGACGTAGCTGAACACGGCGAAGGCGCCGGAGAAGCCGACCGCGGCGATGCCGATGACGACCCACAGCTGGAGGCGCTTGAGGGCCACGAGCTCGTCGACCATGCGGCGGCCGATCGTCTTCTCCTGGTGCGGGACGGTGAGGTAGAGGGCTGCGAAGGTCGCGACGAACACGCCGGCCAGCAGCAGGTAGACCACGCGCCAGCCGGCCGCCTGGCCGACGGCGGTGAGGATCGGGACGCCGATCAGGTTCGCGACGGTCAGCCCGGACAGGGCGAGCGCCGTCCCCTTGCCCTGGCTTCCGGGGCCCATCAGCGAGGCGGCCAGCAGCGAGGCGACGCCGAAGTAGGCGCCGTGCGGGATGCCGGCGACGAAGCGGGCGAGCACGGTGAGCTCGAAGGTCGGCATCATGCCGGAGAGCAGGGTGCCGACGGCGAGCGCGATCGCGAGCAGCATGATCATCGTGGTGCGGCTCCAGCGCACCGAGAGGAGCGCCAGGGCGGGGGCGCCGACGACGACGCCGAGCGCGTAGGCGGTGATCGCGATGCCGGCGCGGGCGATGCCGCCCTCGGGGTCGGCGGCCATCATCTCGGGCAGCAGGCCGTGGGCGATGCCGGGCAGCAGGCCCATGGAGACGAACTCGGAGCCGCCGATGCCGAAGCCTCCCAGCGCGATCGCGAGCAGGGCGAGGCGGACGCGGGTAGGGCTGAGCTCGGAGGAGGCGGGGCGCGGGGTGTCGAGGAGGGTCATGAGGGGACCTCGGAGTTCGGGAGCGGACGGTCAGGGGACGGGCTCCATCGACCCGGGGCACAAGAATAAGCAAACGCTGTTGCGTTAGGTCAAGGGGGTGGCGGGGATCTGTTGGATCACACAGGAGCGCGGCACCTCGCCTCGGAGCGCTGCTGCCCGGTCACAGCGTCGTGGCGTGCGAGGATGACCGCGTGAGACCGACCACCCCGCTGGACCGCATGGCGGGCGCGCACGACGCCGCCGTCCTCGCCGTCGCGCGCCGCGGCGACCCGGTCTCCCGCTCCGGCCTCGCCCAGGAGCTGCAGGTGACCCCGCAGGCGATCTCGAAGATCCTGGCTCGACTGATGGAGCGCGGCCTCGTCGAGGAGGCCGGCACCGTGACCTCGGGCCCCGGCAAGCCCACGACCCTGTACGAGATCGTCCCCGGCTCGCGCCGTGCGATCGGGCTGCACCTGACCCGCTCGCGGCTCCACTCCGTCGTGGTCGATCTCACCGGGGAGATCCTCGAGCGCCGCGAGCTCGAGATCGGCCGCCTCCAGCCGGTGCCCGAGCTGGTCGCCACGCTCGCCGACGAGGCGCGCGCGCTGCTGGACGTCGGCCCGGGGATCCTGCTCGGCGTCGGCGTCGGGATGCCCGGCCCGGTAGACGGGGAGGAGGGCGTCTACCGCGGCACCTCCGACCCCGATCCCTGGCGGGGCGCGCCGATCCGCCGCCTGCTCGCCGAGGAGCTCGGCATGCCGGTGCTGCTGGACCACGACTCCCGTGCGGCGCTGGTGGGCGAGGCCTGGTCCCAGCCCGGGCTGCTCCGCAACGCCGCGCTGCTGCTGGTCGAGGACGGGCTCGGGGCGGCGCTGTGCCTGGACGACCAGATCGTGCGCGGCGCCCACTCCCACGCCGGCGAGATCGGGCACACCGTGGTGCGGATGGACGGGATCCCCTGCCCCTGCGGCCGCCGAGGCTGCGCGCAGAGGGAGCACCGGGCAGCGCTCGAGCGAGGGGAGGACGAGCTCGCCGCTCGCATCCTCGCCGAGGTGGTGGTGAACCTGGTGCGCCTGGTGGACGTGGACCGCGTGGTGCTCGGCGGGCGGACCGTCCACGAGCAGCACGAGGCGTCGATGGACGCGATCCGCGAGGCGCTGACCGCCGGGCTCAGCGACGAGCCGTGGGTGCACGTCGAGGTGATGCTCTCCACCCGCGGCATGGACCTGATCGCCGTGGGTGCGGCCTGCGAGGTGCTCGAGCACGAGTACGGTCTGCCGCAGGTGCTCGTCGGCCCCGAGTGACGCGGCGGGCCGGCCCGGAGTGACGCGTCGGCCCGGAGTGGGCGGCCCGAGGGGCCGGGTCGAGCGCCGGGACGCCGCTCGCCGGAGCCGGGTCAGTCCCGGGGGCCGAAGAGCGCCGAGCCGACGCGCACGATGGTCGCGCCCTCCTCGACGGCGATCTCGAGGTCGCCGCTCATCCCCATCGACAGCTCGGTGAGCTCGGGGATCCCGAGCCGCTCGCGCAGCGCGTCGCGCAGCTCGCGCAGGGAGCGCAGCGAGGCGCGCACCGCGGTCTCGTCGCTCGTGTTCGCCCCGATGGTCATGAGGCCGACGGGGCGCAGGTGCTCGCTGCCGCGCAGGCGCTCCACGATCGGCGCGAGCGCTTCGAGGCTCGGGGCATAGCCGCCCTTGGACTCCTCGCCGGAGGTGTTGACCTGCACCAGCACGTCGCGGCGGAGGTCCGCGAGCTCGGCCCGGCGCTCCAGGGCGTCGGCGATGTCGTCCCGGTCCACGCTGTGCACGAGCTCGGCGAAGGCGATCACGTCGCGGGCCTTGTTCGTCTGGAGCCGGCCGATGAAGTGCCGGGGCACGCCGTTGCCCGCGAGCAGCGGGTCCTCGTGCTTGGCGATCTCCTGGGCCCGGTTCTCTCCCACCGCGATCCGTCGGCCGCGCTCTTGCAGCAGCTCGATCATCTCCGCGATCTGGGCTGGGGTGCGGGTCTTGGTGGCCAGCAGCAGCGTGATCTCCGCGCCGTCGCGCCCTGCACGGGCCGCGGCGGCATCGATCCGCCCGAGCACCTCGTGGAGGCGGGCGATGAGCTGGGGGTCGGCGGAGGAGGCGGTCATGACCTCCATTGTGGCCGATCCCGGGCGTGCCCGGGACGCGGGCATCCGGTGCCCCCAGCGGGACTCGAACCCGCACTGTGCCGCTTTTAAGGCGGCCGCCTCTGCCGATTGGGCTATGGGGGCGTGCACGCGCCGGCGCTCGCGGTGGTGCGACCGGCGGCGGCGTCACCCTATGCTGGAATGCATCATGACCGCTGTGATCCGGTCCCTCGCGGACTCCCTGCGACGGTTCGGCGACGACCGCCTCGAGGCCCTGCTCGTCGCCCGACCGGATCTCGCCTCGCCCCTGCCCCGGGGGATCGGCCCCCTGGCCGCGCGCGCCGGAGGCAGCACGTCGGCCCGTCGGGCGCTCGACTCCCTCACCCTGCCCGAGCTGCATCTCGTCGAGGCGCTCGCCGTGCTCGAGGACGGCTCCTCCCCCGCCTCGCTCGCCGCCGCGGTCTCCTCCGACCCGGCGACGATCGCCCCGTCCCTCGAGCGGCTCATCACCCTCGCGATCGTGTGGGGCGAGGACGAGCTGCACCTGCTGCGGCCGCTGCGCGACGGCCTGCGCGCCCCGGCCGGGCTCGCCGCCGCGACCGCAGCCGATCCCGACGCCGAGGAGGCCGCGCGCCGCGTCGAGGCGGCCCGCGACCGACTCGGCCCGGCGCTCGACGCGCTCGCCTGGGGGCCCAGCGCCGTCACCGGCAGCGGGAAGCTCGCCGCCGCGCTGCGCCAGGCCGGGATCGTCGAGCCCGACGGGGAGAGCCTGCACATCCCCCGCTCCGTGCACCTCGCCCTGCGCGACGGGAGGGTGCGTCGCAGCCACACGGCGCAGCGCCCCGTGCCCGAGGGCCCGGAGGCCACCGAGCGGATCCCCGGCTCCCGCACCGCGCAGGCCGTCGAGCGGGCCTTCGAGGCGCTGCGCCTGCTGGGCACAGTGCGCAGCTTCGACGAGGACCCGCCCGGTGTGCTCAAGCGCGGCGGACTCCCCCAGCGGGACCTGCGCCGCCTCGCCGAGCGCGCCGGCGCCCCGCTGCTGGACCACGCGACCGTGCTGCAGAGCGCCTGGCAGGCCGGGCTCATCGGTCACGACGGCCAGGAGTGGCATCCCACCCGCGACTGGGACGTGCACCGGATGCTGCCCCCGTCCCAGCGCTGGTCCGAGCTCGTGCTCGCCTGGGCGCGCGGGCACCACCTCGCCGCCGTGGTCGGCACCCCCGACTCCTCGGGGACGGGCCGCTCGCTGCTGTCGGATCTCACCCGACGCGACGGCGTGCGCACCCGTCGCGGCAGCCTGCTGCGCCTGCTGCGCACGAGCCCGGGTGTGGACGCGACCGAGGACTCGCTCGTCGCGGCGCTCGCCTGGGCGTTCCCGCTGGTGCCCTCCGAGGTGCTGCGGGAGGAGACCTCGGCGCTGCTGGTCGAGGGCCGAGCTCTCGGCGTGCTCGACGGCGGCAGCCTCACGGTGCTCGGCCAGGCCCTGGTCCCGGCACTCGACGAGGACATCACCGCCGCCGACGCCCGTCTCGCCGCGGCGCTGGAGGAGGTCGCCCCCGCCCCGGTCGAGGAGGTGCTGCTGGACGCGGACCTCACCGCCGTGATCCCGGGACGTCCCGCCGAGCGCCTGCTCCCGCTGCTGGACTGGACCGAGGTGATCTCCCGCGGAGGCGCGCTCACGCTCCGCTTCAGCGCCGCCACGGTGCGGCGGGCCCTCGGCGACGGCCGCGACGCCGAGGCGCTGCTCGCCCTGCTCGAGGACGTCTCCCGCTCCCCCGTCCCTCAGGCCCTGACCTACCTCCTGCGCGACGAGCAGCGACGGCACGGCCGGGTGCAGGTCTCCCGCGCCTCGACCGTCCTCACCGCCGAGCCCGAGGTGCTGGACCTGCTGCAGGCCGCGTCCGAGGCGGTGACGCTGGGGCTGCACCGTCTCGCGCCGACCGTCGCCGTGACCCTCTCGGATCCGGGCTTCGCCCTGCAGATCGCCCGGCAGGCAGGGCTGTCGCCGCAGGCCGTCGGCCCCGATGGGAAGCCCGTGTCCGAGGAGCTGTCGCACTCGCTGCGCCCGGGGCCCGTCGATCCAGATCTCGTGACCGTCGAGGGCCCGGAGCTGCGGATCCCCGCCGCGGAGGCGGTCGCACGGATCCGCGACGCCGAGGAGGGCGGCACCGACCTCAGCGTCACCGACCGGCTGCTGGACGCGATCGCCCGGTCCACCGCGATCCCGCTCGGCATCGTCGACGGGCAGGGCGGCGTGGTCGTCAAGCAGGCCCTCCCGCTCTCCCTCGAGGGCGGCCGGCTGCGGGCCCGCGAGTCCGGCAGTCAGGAGGAGTTCACGGTGCTCGTGCACCGGGTGACGCTCGGCTGAGCACGCCCCTGCGCCGGTGCAGGTCACGGATCGGTCCATGGGGAGCGCTCCCCATGGCGGAGCACCTCCTGCATCGGGGTACTATTCCGCTCGCCAGGCACGGGGCGACCTCAGCGCCTCCCTGGGCCCGGGCGCATCCGTCTCGGGGCATGATCATCAGGAAAGAGGGGTTTCCCATGACCAACCAGCCCTACGCTGCGAGCACCGGCGCTCCGGTCTCCAAGACGAAGTGGATCGTGCAGCTCGTCGTCTCGGTGCTCTGCTTCTTCAACATCATCACCATCGTGCTCGCGATCCTCGGCCTGACCAAGGCCGACACCGATCTCGCGACCGCGAACAAGTACTACAAGTGGGGCTGGATCGCCTACATCATCTGGGCTGTGCTGGTCATCGGCGTCAACCTGCTGCTCCTGCTCACGGGCGCCTTCACGGCCTCGTTCGAGACCTACTGAGTCGACCGACTCCAGCACGAAGGCCCCGGACCGTTCGGTCCGGGGCCTTCGTGGATCAGCGGTGCTGACGCCAAGTAATCAGTCCTGCATCGACTCGACTGATCTCCTACCGCTCGTACCTCGCAGTACGTCGATCAGTCCTGCGTCCGATCGACTGATCTCCTGCCGCTCGTACCTCGCAGTACGTCGATCAGTCCTGCTTGGTCTCGCGGCGGTCCTGGGTCCACTCGACGTGGAAGGTGCCCTCGGTGTCCACGCGCTGGTAGGTGTGGGCGCCGAAGTAGTCGCGCTGGGCCTGGACCAGGGCGGCCGGGAGGCGCTCGGCGCGCACCGCGTCGTAGTAGGACAGGGTCGAGGAGAAGACCGGGACCGGGTAGCCGGAGGCCGCCGCGAAGGCGACGATGCGGCGCCAGGCCGGGATGCACTTGGCGATCTCCTCGGTGAAGTACGCATCGGCCAGGAGCAGCGGCAGGTTCGCGTCGCGCTCGTAGGCCTCGGTGATGCGGTTGAGGAAGCGGGCGCGGATGATGCAGCCGCCGCGCCAGATCCGCGCCATCGCGCCGAGGTCGATGTCCCAGCCGTACTCCTTCGCGCCGGCCGCGATCTCGTCGAAGCCCTGCGAGTAGGAGACGAGCTTCGCCGCGTACAGCGCCTTCTGGAGGTCGTCGATGAACTGCGCCTTGTCGGCGATCTCGAGGGTCTGCGCCTCGGCCTTCAGCACGCCGCGGGCGGCCTCGCGCTGCGGGGTCGAGCCGGAGGTGGAGCGGGCGAAGGTCGCCTCGGCGATGCCGGTGACCGGGACGCCGAGGTCCAGCGCGGTCTGCACGGTCCAGGCGCCGGTGCCCTTCTGGGCGGCGCGGTCGAGGATGACGTCGACGAAGGGCTTGCCCGAGGTCTGGTCGGTGTGGTGGAGCACCTCGGCGGTGATCTCGATGAGGAAGGACTCCAGATCGCCCTTGTTCCACTCGGCGAAGACGTCACCGATCTCGGAGGCGCCCATGCCGAGCGCCTTGGACATCATGTCGTAGGCCTCGGAGATGACCTGCATGTCCGCGTACTCGATGCCGTTGTGGACCATCTTCACGAAGTGGCCCGCACCGTCGGCGCCGACGTGGGTGCAGCAGGGGACGCCGTCCACGTGGGCGGAGATCTTCTCGAACATCGGGCCGAGGCGGTCGTAGGACTCCTTCGTGCCGCCGGGCATGATCGAGGGGCCGTTCAGGGCGCCCTCCTCACCGCCGGAGACGCCGGAGCCGACGAAGTGCAGGCCCTTCTCGCGCAGCGCGGCCTCACGACGACGGGTGTCGCCGAACAGGGCGTTGCCCGCGTCGACGATGATGTCGCCCTCCTCCATGAGGGAGGCGAGCTCGTCGATCACGGCGTCGGTGGGCTTGCCGGCCTTGACCATGATGATCGCCACGCGCGGCTTCTGCAGGGAGGCGACGAAGTCCGCCATGGACTCCGACGGGTAGAACTCGCCCTCGGAGGCGTAGTTGTCCATGACCGTCTCGGTCTTGCCGACGGAGCGGTTGTGGATCGCGACCTTGAAGCCGTTGCGGGCGAAATTGCGAGCGAGGTTCGAGCCCATCACCGCCATACCGGTGACGCCGATGTCCGCGACATCGGCAGGGGACGGAGCAAAGCTGGCCATGGGTTCTCCTCAGATCGTGTGACTGTCGAGCCGGGCCGAACCGCGGCGCCGAGGGCGTCGGCGGGCATCGCGGGCCCGACCCATCGCGGTCCATCCTAGGGAATTCCGGCCCGAGACGTTCCCGTGTGCCAGCGCTTGCCGCGCGAGGGTGGCCGCCGACACGGTACCGTCGCCCCGGGGAAAGCGGGAGGATGCTCTCCCCGCACGCCCGGACACACCTCGAGAGCGAGCCACCCGATGACTCAATCCCCGTACGATCCGCAGCCGTCTCCCGGCGCCCCGCGCGACCACGACCCGTACGGGCAGGACCCCTTCGCCCACGGCGCACAGCCGCAGGGCGCACCGGCATACGGCTCCCCCGGTGCCGCACCGCAGGGCACCGCCGGCGCTCCCGGCCCGGCCCCGGGCACCGACCTCGGCGCCGATCTCGGGGCGGGCCTGCGCTTCGCGGGCACGGGCCTGCTGCGCGGCGCGGCCGCGCTGCTGGGCGTCGGCGCGCTCTACGCCGTGGCCATGCTCGTGGTGCTCGGCCTCGGATTCGTCCTCACGCTGTTCCTCTCGATCGCGATGGTCGAGACGTCCTCGTCGGCCGGCGGCGACCCCTCCTTCGGCCAGATGATCGTGATCTTCGCGCTGTGCTTCGTGCTGGTGCTGGTCACCGGAGTGATCGGAGCGCTGTGGCAGGCCGGTGCCGCGCAGGCCGGCGGGATCCTCGCCGGCGGCGAGCGTCCGAGCTTCCGGCAGGGCCTGACCGGCCCCGGCCGGGTGGTCATCACCGCCGTGCTGGTGCTCGTGATCGTGATGATCGGCTCGGTGCTCCTCTACCTGCCCGGCATCATCGCCGCCGTGCTGCTGTTCTACTCGATCCCCGCGGCGCTGCGCGGAGCGTCCCCCGGCCAGGCGCTGCGGGAGTCGGTCTCGACGGCCACGTCGAACCTCGGCGTCACGATCGTCGGCTTCCTGATCACGATGGTGGTCTCCTCGATCGGCGGGACGCTGGTCGTCGGCTTCATCGCGGTCATCCCCTTCACCGTGCTGCTCCAGATCGGGCTCTACGAGAGGGTCAACGGGCGCACGCCGTCCCTGCCCGCCTGATCCCGGCCCCGCCGCACCCCGCATCCGAGCCCGCGCCCCGTCCTGGGAGCGCGGGCTCGTGCACGGGCCGGCCCGGGGAGGCGCCCCTCACGTCGCCCCCTCCCCGGCCCGGACGGGACGTAGCCTGATCCGATGACCGACGGCCCCCTCATCGTCCAGAGCGACAAGTCCCTCCTGCTCGAGGTCGACCATCCCTCGGCGCAGGCCGCCCGGATCGCGATCGCGGCCTTCGCCGAGCTCGAGCGGGCGCCCGAGCACGTGCACACCTACCGCATCACCGACCTCGGGCTGTGGAACGCGCGCGCCGCCGGCTACGACGCGGAGACCGTCGTCGCGGCGCTGGTGGACCACTCCCGCTACCCGGTCCCCCACTCGCTGCTGATCGACGTGGCGGACACCATGGACCGCTACGGCCGCCTTCAGCTGCTCTCCGACCCGCGGCACGGGCTCGTGCTGCACGGGCTGGACCGCGCGGTGCTCGAGGAGGTCACCCGCGCCAAGCGGGTCCAGGGCATGCTCGGCGAGCGCGTCGACGACACCACGGTCAGGGTCCATCCCTCCGAGCGGGGCGCGCTCAAGCAGGCGCTGCTGAAGCTCGGGTGGCCCGCCGAGGACCTCGCCGGCTACGTCGACGGGGAGGCGCACCCGATCGCGCTGGCGGAGGACGGCTGGCAGCTGCGCCCCTACCAGACCGAGGCCGTGGACGGCTTCCGCCACGGCGGCTCGGGCGTGGTGGTCCTCCCCTGCGGCGCGGGCAAGACCCTCGTCGGCGCCGGGGCGATGGCCGCGATGCAGCGCACCACGCTGATCCTCGTGACCAACACCGTCTCCGCCCGCCAGTGGCGGGACGAGCTGCTGGCCCGCACCACCCTCACCGAGGACGAGATCGGCGAGTACTCCGGCACGACGAAGGAGATCCGCCCGGTCACGATCGCCACGTACCAGGTCCTCACCATGAAGCGGAAGGGCGTCCACCCGCACCTGGAGCTGATGAGCGCGCGCGACTGGGGCCTGATCGTCTACGACGAGGTGCACCTGCTGCCTGCGCCCGTGTTCCGGATGACCGCGGACCTGCAGGCCCGGCGCCGACTGGGTCTGACCGCGACGCTCGTGCGCGAGGACGGCCGCGAGGGCGAGGTCTTCTCGCTGATCGGGCCGAAGCGCTACGACGCGCCCTGGAAGGACATCGAGGCGCAGGGCTACATCGCCCCGGCCGTCTGCACCGAAGTGCGGGTGACCCTGCCCGCCGCGGACCGCATGGCCTACGCGATGGCGGAGGCCTCCGACCGGCCCCGCCTCGGCGCCGCGCACGGCGCGAAGGTGCCGGTGGTCGAGCGGATCGCGCGCGCCCATCCCGGGGAGCCGCTGCTGGTGATCGGCCAGTACCTCGACCAGCTCGAGGAGATCGCCGAGCACCTCGGCGCGGAGCTGCTGACCGGGCAGACCCCGGTCAAGCGCCGCCAGCAGCTGTTCGCCGACTTCCGCGAAGGCCGGATCGACCGCCTGGTCGTCTCGAAGGTCGCGAACTTCTCGGTCGACCTGCCCGAGGCCTCGGTCGCGATCCAGGTCAGCGGCGCCTTCGGCTCCCGCCAGGAGGAGGCCCAGCGCCTCGGCCGCCTGCTGCGCCCCAAGGCCGACGGGCGCTCCGCGCACTTCTACACCGTCGTCATGCGCGACACCCAGGACCAGGACTTCGCCGCGCACCGTCAGCGGTTCCTCGCCGAGCAGGGCTACGCCTACTCGATCGTGGACGCCGAGCAGCTCGACGGGGCGCTCGACGCGGGCTGAGCCGTCCCTGGCCGCACATCCGTCGGCCCGGCTCCACGGCGAGGGGACGCGACGTCGTTACAGTGGGCACGCACGACATCCCCGCCGGCCCCGCCGGCGCTTCCCCGCCGCCCCGTCGGCCGTCCCCAGGAGATCGACATGACCGCTCCCGACGATCCCGCCCGCACCCCCGGCACCGGCGACGCCCCGCGCGCCGACGCCCCGCGACCGGACGCCGCCCCCGACGCCCCCGCACCGCGTCACGAGGACACCGCTGCCACCGCCCCGACCGGTCGCCGTGCTGCCGGGCGCCCCGCCGCCGAGGAGCCCGCCGACGTCCCGATCTCCTCCGGCGGCAAGACCGCGACGACCTGGATCGCGCTGATCCTCGGCGCGATCGTGCTGGTGCTGCTGCTGATCTTCGTGATCCAGAACAACCAGACGGCCGGCTTCGAGTATTTCTCGGCGCAGTTCGACCTTCCGCTGGGCGTCGCGATGCTGCTCGCCGCGATCGCGGGCGCGCTGGTCATGGCCCTGGTCGGCTCGGTGCGGATGATCCAGATGGGCTGGACGATCCGCAAGCTGCGCAAGCAGCAGGAGAAGGTCCAGCGCTCCCTGCGCTGAGGTCGCCCAGGAGACGTCCAGCCATCTCCCAAGCAGAGGGAGGACGGTAGAGCCATGACTGCTGCGAGCGAGGAGAACGACTACGAGGCACGCCTCCTGGTCGTCGACGACGAGCCCAACATCCGCGATCTCCTGGCCACCTCCCTGCGCTTCGCAGGCTTCGAGGTGTTCACCGCCTCCACCGGCAACGAGGCGATCCGGGAGGCGACCGAGCACCAGCCGGACCTCGTGGTCCTGGACGTGATGCTCCCGGACATGGACGGCTTCACCGTCACGCGCCGCCTGCGCGACCGCGGCGAGCAGTACCCGATCCTCTTCCTCACCGCGAAGGACGAGACGCAGGACAAGGTCGCCGGCCTCACCGTCGGCGGCGACGACTACGTCACCAAGCCCTTCAGCCTCGAAGAGGTCGTCGCCCGGATCCGGGCCGTGCTGCGCCGCACCCACGGCAGCTCGGAGACGGCCGTGGACAGCGCCCTCGTCGTCGGCGACCTGCGCCTGGACGAGGACTCCCACGAGGTCCACCGCGGGGAGGTGAACATCGAGCTGTCCCCGACCGAGTTCAAGCTCCTGCGCTACCTCATGCTGAACGCGGGTCGCGTGGTCTCCAAGACCCAGATCCTCGACCACGTGTGGGACTACGACTGGTCCGGCGAGGTGGGCATCGTCGAGTCCTACATCTCCTACCTGCGTCGCAAGATCGACGTGGTGGGCGAGCCGATGATCCACACCAAGCGCGGCATCGGCTACGTGCTGCGCGCCGCCGAGGGCGCCTGACCCCGACGCCCGACCCGAGGAGCACCACCCCGTGGCCCTGCCGAGCCTGCGCACCGAGCGCCCGATGTCCCTGTGGACCCGGATCGTCGCGCTGATCTCGCTGCTGCTGGTGCTCGGCGTGGTCGTCACCGGGAGCCTGTCGCTGTTCCTGCTGAACCGCACCCTGATCCAGTCGGTCGACAACAACCTGCAGTCCTCGGTCAGCGAGATGCTCTCCCTGGCGCAGCACGAGCTCGCCGGGGACGACGACGCCATCACCTCGAGCACGTACATCCCGGTGGAGTACGCGGTCGAGGTCCGCGACGAGCAGGGACGGCCGATCGAGCAGGAGGTCTTCCACTACGGAACCGGGAAGGTCTCGGTGCAGTTCCCGGACCTCACCGACGAGCAGATCCTGCAGCGCGGCGGGCGCCCCTTCACGGTGCTGGACTCCGCCGAGAACCGCTGGCGGGTCATCGCGATGGTCAACTCCGGACCGGACAAGGGCAGCGTGTACGTGGCCCTGCCGCTGACCTCGGTGGACCGCACCATGCACGAGATGGCGCTGATCATCGTGCTGGTCGGAACCGTCGTGGTGCTGGTCGGGATGGGCGCAGGAGGCTATGTCACCCATCGGGCGCTCGAGCCGCTCCGGGACGTGGAGGCCACCGCCTCCCAGATCGCCGGCGGCGACCTCTCCCAGCGCGTGCCCGTGACGGACACGAGCCTCGAGGTGCACGACCTCGCGCTGTCGCTGAACGAGATGCTGGTGCGGATCGAGCAGGCCTTCGCCGCGCAGTCCGCCTCGGAGGAGAGGGCCACCGCCTCGGAGGCGAGGATGCGCCGCTTCGTGGGCGACGCCTCTCATGAGCTGCGCACGCCGCTGGCCGCGATCCGCGGTTTCGGGGAGCTGTACCGTATGGGCGCCCTGCGCACCGACGAGGACACCGCCTCCGCGATGCGTCGGATCGAGGACGAGGCGAGGCGCATGGGCTCCCTCGTGGAGAACCTGCTGCGTCTGGCGCGGCTCGACGAGCGCCCCGAGCTCGACCTCGAGCCGCTGGACCTCACCGACGCCCTCTTCGACGCCGCCCAGGACCTGCGCGCCCTGGACCCGGACCGGCAGGTCATGGTCGTCTCCCTGCAGGGGACGCCGCTGTCGGTGCAGCCGCACGTCCCCTTCGGGGTGCTGGGCGACGAGGCCTCGCTGCGCCAGGTGATCCTGAACCTGGTGGGCAACGCGAACCGCCACACCCCCAAGGGATCGCCGGTCGAGTTCGCGGTGGGCCGCCTCGAGGACGGCCGGGTCCGGATCGAGGTGCGCGACCACGGCGAGGGCATCGACGACGACCAGCGGGAGAAGGTGTTCGAACGGTTCTACCGCACCGACTCCTCCCGGGTCCGCTCGGCGAGCCAGGGCGGCGGCGCGGGCCTGGGCCTGTCGATCGCGGCGACCATCGTCCAGCAGCATCGCGGCGCGATCGGCGTGCAGCCGACGCCCGGGGGCGGTGCGACCTTCTGGATCGAGCTGCAGGGCACGGACCTCGACCCCGAGCAGCAGGTGGAGCCGGACCAGCTGCGCGCGCTGACCCGCTCCGACGGGAGCCCGGACGGGGCCGACCCGCAGGACTGATCCGCTCAGCGGTGCGCGGTCGGCGCGTCCATCACCTGACCGACGAAGCCCTCCTCGCCCGCCGCGCGAGCGAGCAGGTCCACCCGCTGCAGCAGTCGCTCGGCGGCCCGTCGGCCCTCCGCATCGTGCGCCTCGATCCGCGCCCTGCCATGCGGCCGGTCGCGGGTGAATCGAAAGGCGCCGGGCACCTCCGGCAGCGGATCGACGTGGCCGAGGAGCCCGACGATCAGGTCCCGCGGGACCGGATCGAGCCCCAGCGCGGCGGCATGCTCGGCGCTGCGTCGGGCGCGGGCGGCGGGACGCTCGGAAAGCTTCACCCGCAACCCGGAGCGCAGCAGGATCCGGGTCAGCTCGCGGTCGCCGACGAAGCTCACCCCGGCGGCCTCGAGGTCCTCGCGGGCGGAGGCGGGCCAGTCATAGTGGTCGAGGTCGAAGGCGCGCGGGGGCAGTCCGGCATGGGCAGCGGCCTCGTGCAGCTCCTCGAGGGAGCGGTCCGAGACGAGATGACCCCACACGGTGCCGTGGCGGGGCCAGCGCGGGGTGTCGGCGAAGACGGTCATCGGGTTCCTCCGCGGGCTCGGCTGGCGTCGGTGGTGCGAGGTGTGCGCGGCGTGCGGGGTGTGCGGGGTGTGCGGGGTGTGCTCGATCCTGCCAGAACGCGCAGCACGTGCTCCATCGGGCCGCGTCGTCCGCTCCGGCGCAGCAGCACGGCGGGCGGGAGCATGAGGAGCCAGCCGGCGAGCACGAGCGCCGCGGCGCCCGCGCTGCCGAGCTGCGCGCCGAGGTCGAGGGTGTACGGCGGGAACAGGAGCAGGCACAGGACCGACTGAGCGAGATACGCGCTGAGTGAGACCGCGCCGAGCGCCTCGACGGCGCGGACGAGACGGCTGAGCGGGACCGGCTCCCCTACCTGGAGCCGCGCTCGGAACCGCTCGGCGATCAGCGCAGCGGCGGCGGCGAGGCCGATGCCCCCGGCGAGCCCGCTGATCTGGTGCAGCACCCCGAGGGTGCCGAGCAGCAGCTCGGAGTCGAGGTGGGAGTGGGCGGGGTCCAGGACCAGCACCGCCGTCAGCGGCACCGCGCCGACCAGGCCGATCGCGAGCCCCCACCGCGCGAGCCGGCCGAGCCGGCGCCGATGCGCGGAGACGTCCTCGAGCAGTCGGGCGCGAGCCATGAGCGCGCCGAGCGCCATCGGGGAGAGCAGGCCGATCTCCTCGATCGGGGCGAGCAGCAGGCCGTGCAGGGCGTCAGGCGCTCGGATCCCGACGCCGGCCAGATAGTCCGGTGCGGAGGCGGACGCGTAGCCGGTGCCGCCGCCGAGCCCGACCGTGCCGTCCACCCATCCCCAGACGCCGAGCGCCGGCAGCGTCACGATCGCTGCGGCGGCGAGCACCACCCGGCCCCGGGTCATCAGCAGTGCGCAGAGCATCCCGATCACCGCGTACCCGACCAGGATGTCTCCGCTGAACAGCAGGATCGCGTGGGCGAGACCGATCGCCAGCAGCACGGCGAAGCGACGCAGCATGCGCCGCAGGAACCGCCCCGCGCGCTCCCCGCGCTCGAGGGAGCGGCGGCGGAGGATCCCGATCCCGTACCCGAACAGCAGCGCGAACAGCGGGAAGCCGCGGTTGTCGACGAGCAGGGCGAGCAGCACGTCCACGACACGGTCCGCGGCGCTCGCGTCCTGCTGCTTCAGCAGCACCGTCCAGGCGGAGCCGTGCAGCCAGCCCACCAGGTTCGCCAGCGCGATGCCGAGCAGGGCGATCCCGCGCGCGAGGTCGGGGCCGCCCGCACGGGCGTCGAGCGGGACGGAGACGGTCACCGTCCTCCGGCGCCCTCCGGGGTGCCCTGGTGGTGACGCAGCAGCCAGCGTCCCCGCTCCTTCACCCACAGCGAGCTGCGGCGAACGGTGCCGTCCGGGCCGGTGGTGACGTAGCGCAGGAGGATCGCACCGGGCGCGATCTCGTCGGCGAGGAACTCCTCGGCCTGCACGTCCGCCAGCGGGGCGAGGGCGGAGAGGATCTCGTCGCGGTCGTAGCTGCGCCCGCTCGCGCCGATCTCGGTGAAGGCGGGGTGCAGGAGTTCGGCCGCGCTCGGCGCGTCGGCGCGCAGCGCGTCGGTGAGCAGCGCCTGCTCACGGGTGATGACCTGCTCGAAGTCGCTGGTGCCGGGGGCGTCGGCGACGAGCACCGTGTCCTCGACCGCGGTGGAGCAGGATGCGGCGGGGGCGGGATCGGCGGTGTCGAAGAGGCTGAAGAGGTCATCCGGATCGCCGGCCGCGCCGGTCTGCGAGGAGGACGGCGCGGCCGACGGGGAGCCCGTCGACGAGGAGCCGGCCGATGGCGCGGGAGAGGTGCCGCCCTGCGCGGTGCCGCTCCCCCGGTATCCAGGCCCGACCTGCGGGTCCTGCTTCTTGGAGAACGCGGTCGCGGCGGCGTTGGCGCGCTTGTCGGCCGCCTCGTTCATGGCGTGGCCGGCGTGGCCCTTGACCCACTCGAACTCGACGCTGCGGCCGGCGAGCGCCCGGTCGATGTCCTTGAGCAGCTCGACGTTCATGACGGGCTTGCCGTCCTTCTTGCGCCAGCCCTTGCGCTTCCAGCCCGGCATCCACTTGGTGACGGAGTTGATGACGTACTGGCTGTCGCACAGGATGTGCAGGTGCTGGTCGGCGTCCACGGCTGTCGCCTCGAGGAGGTCCAGGACGGCCTTCAGCTCGCCCATGTTGTTGGTGCCGTGGGGCCAGCCGCCCGCACGCCAGGTGTCCTCGTCGATGTACCAGGCCCAGCCTGCGGGTCCGGGATTGCCGAGGGCGGAGCCGTCGGCCGCAGCGGTGATCGTCATGGGCGCAATCGTTCCACAGCCCGGCGACGTTCCCCGCTTCGGCCAACGATCGCTCGCGGTCCGCTGCGCGATCCGCTGTCCGCTCCCCGTGCGTCGCGGAGCACGGCCCCAGCACCTCGGGCGCGCCGCCGTCGGCGCCACGGATCTCTCCGGCACCGACGCCGACGGGGCGGGAGTGCGCCCGGAGGCTCAGCCCTCGGTCTCGTACGCCGCGGGCTGCTCCTGGACCGCGCGGAGCCGGGCGAGGTCGAGCTTGCGGCCGCGGGCGAAGTCGACCACGCCGTTCTTCTCCTGGAACACGTCGGTCATCTGCGTGTAGCAGTAGCCGAACATCAGCGGGTCCTCGAGCAGCACGCGGGTGAGCCCCTCGAAGCGCTCGTAGAGCTCCTCCTCGCTGGTGATCCGCTGACCGTAGCCCCAGGACTCGGCGGCGTTGCTGCCGGCCCGCGCCGCCTCGGCGGCCTCCTTCGCCTCCTGCTCGTTCCACCAGATGCCGCCGTACTCCGAGACGAAGTAGGGCTGGCCGGCGAAGGGCAGGGAGAACTCGCCGTCGGCGAAGGGGTACTCGTCCGGGGCCAGGTCGCGGCGGTTGGCGAAGGGTCGACCGTCGGCGAGCCCGGCCTGCTCGGCACGGAACCGCTCGGGATCCTGCTCGTAGGAGTGGGAGTCGTAGACGTCGGCGCCGCGCACCCGGTGGGAGTAGCCCGAGGCGTCGAGCACGGGGCGGGAGGGGTCGGCGAGCTTGGTCGCGTCGTACATCGCCTGGGTGACGGTATCGAGCTGCGTGAAGCGGTCGTGGAGGATCTGGTGGGTCTCGTTCAGCGGGCACCAGCCGATGATCGAGGGGTGGTTGATGTCGCGGGCGACCGCCTCGATCCACTGCCCGATGAAGGAGGCGGTGGGCTGCTGGTTGTCGCCGAGCGGGCCGAGGCCCGAGACGCCCCAGTCCCCGAACTCGCCCCAGGTGAGATAGCCGTGCAGGTCAGCCCAGAAGAGCATGCGCTGGTCGAAGACCTTCTGGTGGAGACGGGCGCCGTTGAAACCGGCCTCCATCGCGAGGCGGATGTCGGTGGTGAAGGCATCGTCCGACGGGGCGGTCATGAACGACTCCTCCCAGTAGCCCTGGTCCAGGACCAGGCGCTGGAAGACCTTCTCGCCGTTCAGGCGGTACTCGTGGGCGTTCAGGGAGGTCGAGCGCAGGCCCGCGTAGGAGCGGACCTCGTCGAGCACGGCGCCGTCGGCATCCAGCAGCCGCACCTGCAGGGCGTAGAGCTCGGGCGCGCCGGCGCCCCACACGCGCACGTGCTCGGAGGGGATCGTCAGCGCCAGGTGCGGGGCGAGGTCGAGGTCGGCGCGGACGCTCGTACGCGCGATCTCCTCCCCGCCGGGCACGGTGGCGATGATCTCGAGGGAGGTGCCGGGGGTGCTGCGCGAGAGCGGCACGTCGATCGCGAAGGAGGCGGCGGCGAGCGAGGGGATGATCCGCAGGGAGCGGATCTCGTCGGCCGGCACGCCCTCGAGCCAGACGCTCTGCCAGATGCCGGTGGTGCGGTGGTAGTTGGCGTGAGTGGGGCGGAACCAGGTGGACTGCTTGCCGCGAGCCTGGGGCGCATCGTGCGGGTCGCGGGCGCGGACCACGATGCTCACCTCGTCGCCGGCGCCGAGGTCGGGGACCTGGGAGAGGTCGGCGGCGAAGGGGGTGAAGCCGCCGCGGTGGCGGGCGACCTCGACGCCGTTCGCCCAGACGGTCGCGTCCTGGTCCACCGCCTCGAAGCGGAGGATCGGGCGCAGGCCCTCCCAGTCCGCGGGGATGGTGAGGGTGCGGCGGTACCAGACGGCTTCGAGGAAGTCGCGGTCGCCGATCCCGGAGGCCGCGGTCTCGGGCGCGAAGGGCACCGTGATCTCGTCCTCGAGCGCGCGGTCCAGCAGGCCGCGCTCCCGGCCCGTGTCGCCGCGGTCGATCTCGAACTCCCAGGTCCCGTTGAGGTTCAGCCAGGTGGGGCGCTGCAGCTGGGGGCGCGGGTGCTCGGAACGGGGCACGTCGGGCGCGGCGGAGAGCGGGGCGTCCAGCTGGGCCGCGAGCTCGTCGGCTCGTGTGAACAGCGCGGCGAGCGCCTCGGGCAGCGCGGGGGTCGGAGGGGTCATCACAGAGGCTCCTGGCGCGTGATCGGCGGTGATCTGTCGGGAGCCAGTCAACCCCATCACCCCAGAATGTGCAACGTTGGAAATCCCCGGCGGATGGCTTACGGGGACGCAGGCCGCGGCAGGAGGACACGGTGGTATCTCACATGCGGGGAGCCGCCCGTCGCCTGCGAGGTGACCGCCGCGTAAGGTGGGTAGAAGTGCCGTCCTCCCGCCGCGGCACAGGTCCCGTCCGGGCAGCCCCGCACCCCTCGACGCACGGCGTCGGACACGAGCAGCGGCAGGCCCCGCCGACGGCGACAGCGTCGGCCGGAGAGGACCGCCCCCGGCGGTCGCGACGCGACGACGACGTGCGGGGTGCAACGCACAGAGAACGGATCACCCTTCGTGACCACCCCTGACTTCGCACGCCTCGGCGTGCCCGCCTCCCTCACCGCCGCCCTCGCGCCGCTGGGGATCACCGACCCCACCCCCATCCAGGCCGCGACCCTGCCGGACTCCCTGGCCGGGCGCGACGTGCTGGGCCGGGGCCGCACCGGCTCGGGCAAGACCTACGCCTTCCTGCTTCCGCTGGTGGCGCGCCTGCTGGAGACCCCGAAGCGCCGCACCGCCCGTCGGCCGCGCTCGCTCGTGCTCGCCCCCACCCGCGAGCTCGCCTCGCAGATCGCCGACTCGCTGAAGCCGCTGGAGAAGGCCGCCGGCCTGCGCAGCGCCGTCGTCTTCGGCGGCGTCGGCCAGAACCCGCAGGTGAACGCCCTCGCGGGCGGCGTCGACGTGCTCATCGCCTGCCCCGGACGGCTCCTGGACCTGATGGGCCAGGGCCACGCCGATCTCGGCGCCATCGAGATCACCGTGATCGACGAGGCCGACCACATGGCCGACATGGGCTTCCTGCCCATGGTGCGCCGCATCCTCGAGGCGACCCCGCGCCGCGGCCAGCGCATGCTGTTCTCCGCGACCCTCGACTCCGGCGTGAACAAGCTGGTCAAGGAGTTCCTCCACGACCCGGTCACGCACTCCGCGGACCCCGCGACGAGCCCCGTGGGCACGATGGAGCACCACGTGCTCGAGGTCGACAAGGAGACGCGCTTCGACGTGCTGCGCGACCTCGCGGCCGCCCCCGGCCGCACCATCATGTTCACCCGCACCAAGTACGGCGCGAAGAACCTCGCCCGCAAGCTCTCCGCCCGCGGCGTGGACGCGGTGGACCTGCACGGGAACCTCTCGCAGAACGCCCGCACGAGGAACCTCGAGGCCTTCGGCTCCGGCACCGCGACGACGATGGTCTGCACCGACATCGCCGCGCGCGGCATCCACGTGGACGAGGTCGCGCTCGTGGTCCACGCCGACCCGCCCGTCGAGCACAAGGCCTACCTGCACCGCTCGGGCCGCACCGCGCGCGCCGGCGAGTCCGGCACGGTCATCACCGTGCAGACCCCGGACCAGAAGCGCGACGTGAACGATCTGATGCGCAAGGCCGGAATCACCCCCACGTACCACCAGCAGGTCGTCTCGACCAGCCCCGTCCTCACGCAGCTCGCCCCCGGCGAGCGCGTGGCGACCCATGAGCCGCGCCAGCCGGAGGAGCCGCTGGACGAGCGCCGCATGGCGGGCGAGCGTCGCGGCGGCGGCCAGGGCGGTCGCGGTCGCGGCGGTCAGGGC